>NZ_JAAGOU010000009.1:0-207280 GCF_010500775.1 Salipiger sp. PrR002 | reverse complement strand
GTGGCAGTGTGGCAGTGTGGCAGTGTGGCAGTGTGGCAGTGTGGCAGTGTGGCAGTGTGGCGGGGTGCGGACTGCATAGGGGCGGGGGCATGGGGGCGGATACATCTGGTGACCCGCCACAGAGCCGCATCACAGAGCCGCGCCGCAGTGCCACGAGCGCATGACACATGCGCTGAGGCCGCCATACCCGCCAAATTTTCCTCGTAGGAAAATTCTCTGTCGCAATTGCTGCGGCGCTGCGCCTATGCTGCAGGCCGCAAGCGATCGACAGGAGAGGCGCGCGTGAAGCGACAGGATCAGGCACTCACCCAAGACCCCCATGCCGAGCGCGGCCCGCGCGAGAAGAACCTCGAGGTGGCCATCGGGCGGCAGGTGCGCGATCTGCGCAAGCGCCAGCGCATGACGGGCGCCGAGCTTGCCGCGCAGGCGGGTCTGTCGGTGGGCATGTTGTCGAAGATCGAGAACGGGGTGATCTCGCCCTCGCTCAACACCATCTCGGTGCTGGCGCATGCGCTCCGCGTGCCGCTGGTGCAGCTTTTTGCCGGGTATGAGGAAGAGCGCGGCTGCATCCACGTCAAATCCGGGCAGGGCGTCGAGGTCGAGCGCGCGGGCACCCGCGCCGGCCACCAGTATCACCTGTTGGGGCACCTCGGCTCGAACAACTCGGGCGTCGTCATGGAGCCCTATCTCATCGTGCTCGACAGCGAGAGCGACCTCTTTCCGACCTTTCAGCACGAGGGGCTTGAGATGCTCTATATGCTCGAGGGGCTGCTCAACTACCGCCATGGCGATCAGGAGTATCTGCTGGAGCCGGGCGACTCGCTGTTCTTCGACGCCGACGCGCCGCATGGCCCTGGAGAGCTGGTGCAACTGCCGATCCGCTACCTTGCGATCATCTCCTACCCTCAGGCGCGCTAGCGGGCGCACAGTTTTTGGGCAGTGACGCTCTGCAGGCAGAAACTTTCCATAAGAGATATAAATATTCTTGATGGGAAAGTTTTGCTCCGTTACCCAACAGGGGACGGGCGCGCCGCGCCCCTGACCTGACGGAGAAAACCATGTGTGGCATCGTTGGCCTCTTCCTCAAGAAGGATGACCTGCGCCCCAAGCTGGGCGACATGCTGACCGACATGCTCATCACCATGACCGACCGTGGCCCCGACAGCGCGGGCATCGCGATCTACGGTGATGAGACGGGCGGTCTGAAGATCACCGTGCAGAGCGACACGCCCGACGCGGCCTTTGCCGGTCTTGGCGAGGCGCTGGCCGAGGCCTTTGGCCCCGATGCCACGCTGCGCGTCGTCGACACCCATGCCGTGCTGACCCTGCCGAAAGAGCATGAGGCGGCGGCGCTCGACTGGCTCGAGGTGCGCGGGCTGCGCGTCATGGGCGCGGGCGAGAGCATGGAGATTTTCAAGGAGGTCGGCCTGCCTCGGGACGTGGCGGCCCGCTTTGGCATCCGCGAGATGGGCGGCAGCCACGGCATCGGCCACACCCGCATGGCGACGGAATCGGCGGTGACCACGCTCGGCGCGCACCCGTTCTCGACCGCTGACGACCAGTGCCTCGTGCACAATGGCTCGCTGTCGAACCACAACGACATGCGCCGCCGACTGGCCAAGAAAGGCGTCTTCACCAAGACCGAGAACGACACCGAGGTGGGCGCGGCTTATATCTCCTCGCGCATTGCCGAAGGCGCGACTCTGGGCGAGGCGCTGGAAGGCACGCTCAAGGATCTCGACGGGTTCTTCACCTTCGTCACCGGCACCAAGAACGGCTTCGGCGTGGTGCGCGATCCGGTCGCCTGCAAGCCCGCGGTGATGGCCGAGACCGAAGACTATGTGGCCTTCGCCAGCGAATACCGCGCCTTCGCCGATCTTCCGGGGATCGAGGCCGCCCGCGTGTGGGAGCCCGAACCCGCAACCGTCTACTTCTGGGAGCGCTGAGAATGCCGGTACTGGACATGTCGCAAACGCCGCTGCGCGAAGTGAACGCAGCGCTGCAGAGTGCCGCCAAGGCGCAGGCCAACGAGAGCTTTACCATTGAGAACCCGCGCGGCTCGCATGCCATGGCGGTGGGGCTCGACGGGCCGCTGTCGGTCACCGTGAAGGGCAACACCGGCTATTACTGCGCCGGGATGAACAAGCTCGCCACCGTGCATGTCGAAGGGTCCGCCGGTCCCGGCGTGGCCGAAAACATGATGTCGGGTGAGGTGATCATCGACGGCGACGCCAGCCAATACGCCGGGGCCACCGGCCATGGCGGGCTGCTCAACATCAAGGGCAACGCCAGTTCGCGCTGCGGCATCTCGATGAAGGGCATCGACATCGTCGTGCACGGCAGCATCGGCCACATGTCGGCCTTCATGGCGCAGAAGGGCAATCTGGTCGTTCTGGGCGATGCCGGGGATGCGCTGGGCGACAGTCTCTACGAGGCGCGGCTCTTCGTGCGCGGCACGGTCAAATCGCTGGGCGCCGACTGCGTCGAGAAAGAGATGCGCCCCGAGCATCTCGCCATCCTCAAGGATCTGCTCGAGCGCGCGGGCGCCGATGCCAAGCCCGAAGAGTTCAAGCGCTACGGCTCGGCCCGCAAGCTCTACAACTTCAACATCGACCACGCCGACGAATACTGAGGAGCGGACAATGGACAAGACCCCCCACACCGAGCCGCGCCAGTCCTGGACCTTCTCGCGCGAGGTGAATTCCGAGATCCGCCGCGCGGCGGCGACCGGCATCTATGACATCCGTGGCGGCGGGGCGAAGCGCCGCGTGCCGCATTTCGACGATCTGCTGTTTCTCGGCGCCTCGATCTCGCGTTACCCGCTCGAAGGCTACCGCGAGAAATGCGACACCTCGGTCACGCTCGGCACGCGCTTTGCCAAGAAGCCGATCGAGCTGAAAATTCCGATCACCATCGCGGGCATGTCCTTTGGGGCGCTCTCGGGCAATGCCAAGGAGGCTCTGGGCCGCGGCGCGACGCTGGCAGGCACCTCGACCACCACCGGCGACGGCGGCATGACCGAGGAAGAGCGTGGCCACTCGGAAAAGCTGATCTACCAGTATCTCCCCAGCCGCTACGGCATGAACCCCGACGATCTGCGCCGCGCCGATGCCATCGAAGTGGTCGTGGGGCAGGGTGCCAAGCCGGGCGGCGGCGGCATGCTGCTGGGCCAGAAGATCACCGAACGGGTCGCCGGGATGCGCGATCTGCCGGTGGGCATCGACCAGCGCTCGGCCTGCCGTCACCCCGACTGGACCGGGCCGGACGATCTGGAGATCAAGATCCTCGAGCTGCGCGAGATCACCAATTGGGAAAAGCCGATCTACATCAAGGTCGGCGGCGCGCGGCCCTATTATGACACTGCGCTCGCGGTGAAGGCCGGGGCCGATGTGGTGGTGCTCGACGGGATGCAGGGCGGCACCGCCGCGACGCAGGATGTGTTCATCGAGAACGTCGGCCTGCCGACGCTGGCGTGCATCCGCCCCGCCGTGCAGGCGCTGCAGGATCTGGGCATGCACCGCGAGGTGCAACTGGTGGTCTCGGGCGGCATCCGCACCGGCGCCGATGTGGCCAAGGCGCTGGCTCTGGGGGCCGATGCGGTCGCCATCGGCACCGCCGCTCTGGTTGCGCTTGGCGATAATGATCCCAAATGGGAAGACGAGTACCGCAAGCTCGGCACCACCGCCGGGGCCTATGACGACTGGCACGAAGGGCGCGATCCGGCGGGCATCACCACGCAGGATCCCGACCTCATGGCGCGGCTCGATCCCATCGCTGCGGGACGCCGTTTGCGCAACTACCTCAACGTGATGACGCTGGAATGCCAGACCATCGCGCGCGCCTGCGGCAAGAGCCATGTGCACAATCTTGAACCAGAAGACCTCTGCGCGCTGACCATGGAGGCCGCCGCAATGGCGCGCGTGCCGCTCGCCGGGACAGAGTGGTACCCGGGCAAGCCGGGCTTCTGAACCGGCTGCAAGCGACGGGAAGACAGGGCGAGGGCGCGCAGACGCCCCGCCCGCCACAACAGGGAACGAAAGGTATCGCCATGGCCGATCTGGCTGAATTCGCCCGCGAACGCGGCATCAAGTACTTCATGATCTCCTACACCGATCTCTTCGGGGGCCAGCGCGCCAAGCTGGTGCCCGCGCAGGCGATCGCGGACATGCAAGAAGACGGCGCGGGGTTCGCCGGTTTCGCCACGTGGCTCGACCTCACCCCGGCGCATCCCGACATGCTGGCGGTGCCCGACGCCGCGGCGGCGATCCAGCTGCCGTGGAAGCCCGAGGTGGCATGGGTGCCCGCCGATTGCGTCATGGAAGGCGCGCCGGTGGATCAGGCGCCGCGCAACGTGCTGCGCAAACTGGTCGATGAGGCCGCCTCCGAGGGGCTGCGGGTGAAGACCGGCATCGAGGCCGAGTTCTTCCTGCTCACCCCCGAGGGCACGCAAATCTCGGACCCTTTCGATACCGCCGAGAAACCCTGCTACGACCAGCAGGCGGTGATGCGCCGCTACGATGTGATCGCCGAGATCTGCGATTACATGCTGGAACTGGGTTGGGGCCCGTATCAGAACGACCACGAGGACGCCAACGGCCAGTTCGAGATGAACTGGGAGTTCGCCGACGCGCTGGTCACCGCCGACCGCCACAGCTTCTTCAAGTTCATGGTGAAATCGGTCGCTGAAAAGCACGGGCTACGGGCCACCTTCATGCCCAAGCCGATCGAAGGGCTGACCGGCAACGGCTGCCACGCGCATATCTCGGTCTGGGATCTGGACGGCAAGACCAACGCTTTCGCCGGAGATGCCGGTGGCCAGATCGGCGAGGTCGGCCTTTCCGAGCAGGGCGGGCACTTCCTTGGCGGCATCATGAAGCACGCCGAGGCGCTGGCCGCGATCACCAACCCCACGGTCAACAGCTACAAGCGCATCAACGCGCCGCGCACCATGTCGGGCGCAACTTGGGCGCCGAACACCGTCACATGGACCGGCAACAACCGCACTCATATGGTGCGCGTGCCGGGGCCGGGCCGCTTCGAGCTGCGGCTGCCGGATGGTGCGGTGAACCCCTACCTGTTGCAGGCGGTGATCATCGCCGCGGGTCTGTCGGGCGTCCGCTCCAAGGCCGATCCGGGCCAGCGCTACGACATCGACATGTATGCCGAAGGCCACACGGTGACGGATGCGCCGAAACTGCCGCTGAACCTGCTGGATGCGATCCGTGCCTATGATGCGGATGAGGAACTCAAGGCGATGATGGGCGCCGAGTTCTCGGCCTCCTACGCCAAGATGAAGTTGCAGGAGTGGAATTCCTTCGTGTCGCATTTCTCCCGCTGGGAGAAAGACAACACGCTGGATATCTGACGCCATGGCGCGCCCGCCAAGCCCTGAGGCGGCGGGCGCCTAACCCAGCCGTGCCGCCGCCGCGCGTCCGGACCAAAGGCCGGTGGCAAGGCAGCCGGTCAGCAGATAGCCCCCGGTCGGGGCCTCCCAATCGAGCATCTCTCCGGCAACGAATGTGCCGGGACGGTGCTTCAGCATCAGCCCTTCGTCGAGCGCCGCGAAGGGCACGCCGCCCGCCACAGAGATCGCCTCGTCCAGCGGGCGCAGCCCTTCATGCGGCACCGGCAGCGCCTTGAGCAGGGTCGCCAGCGCGGCCGGGTCGTCGGGCAGGGGCCGCGCGCATTCCATCAGCAGGGCGCGGGCGGCGGGCGAGAGTTTCACCACCTTGCGCAGATGGTTCGACAGGCTCTGCTTGCCGCGCGGGCGGGCGAGGCGCTTGGCCAGCGTGTCGCGCTCGATGTCGGGGCAGAGATCAACCTCCAGCGGCGCGCCTTCGCGCAGCGCCGGCGACAGCGGGTAGAGCCCGCCACCTTCGAGCCCGCGTGCCGAGATCACCGCCTCGCCGCGCGAGCGCTGCGTGCCTGCGCGGAAGGCGAGCCCTTTCAGCGGGGCGCCAAACTGGGCCTTCATATGCTGCGACCATGCCACCACCAACCCGGCGTTGGCCGGGGCAAAGGGGGTCACGGGCAGGCCCTCGGTGGAGAAGATCCCGGCCCAGCTTCCGTCCGAGCCGAGCCGCGCCCAGCTTGCACCGCCAAGCGCCAGCACGGTCACCTCGGGGGTCAGCCGCTGCGGCCCCTCGGGCGTGTCCATCAGCACCGCATCGCCGTCCCAGCCGGTCCAGCGCCAGCGGGTGTGCCGCTCGAGCCCCATGCCGTCGAGCCGCGCCAGCCATGCGCGCAGCAGCGGCGAGGCCTTCATGCCATGCGGAAACACCCGCCCGGTGGAGCCGGTGAACAGCGTTTGTCCAAGCCCCTCGGCCCAATGCATCACCTCCTCGGGCGGGAAGGCCGAGAGCATCGGACGCAGATCCGTCGCAGCCTCGCCATAGGCCGAGAGGAAAGCGGCGAAAGGCTCGGCCTTGGTGATGTTCAGCCCGGATTTTCCGGCCATCAGCAGCTTGCGCCCGATCGAGGGTTTCGCCTCGGCCAGCGTCACGCCATGGCCCGCCGACAGCAGCGCCTCGGCGGCCATCAGCCCGGCGGGTCCGCCGCCGATCACCAGCGCGCGGCTCATGTGCGGCGCGCCTTGCGGCTGTGGCCGCGGCGGGCTCTATATGCTGTCATCGTTTGCATGGCTCTGTCTTGCCTCGCCTGCGCGGCGGGCACAAGTTCCCGGCGCTGCGGTGGCGGCTCAGAATTTCGTCGCCCATGTGGGATGCGCGTCGTCGATCACCAGCGCATGGCGGTGGCGGGGACCGCTTTTGAGGTGCGGATGATCGCGCGGCAGGTTCTCATGCGTGTGCTCAACCTCGGTCGGATCGCCCGCGGGCCAGAGCCGCAGAGCAAGCAGCATGCCGACACCGGAAAGCGCGGCGAGAACGATCAGCGCGGGCACCGTGCCAAAGCTTGTCATCAGCCAGCCCGAGAGCGGGTAGGTGAGCAGCCAGCACGCGTGGCTGAGGGCGAATTGCGCGGCAAAGAGCGCCGGGCGGTCTTCGGGATGGGCAGAGCGGCGCAGCAGCCGTCCCGAAGGCGTCAGCACCGCCGAATATCCCAGCCCGATCAGCATCCACGACAGCAGCAGCAGGCCCCAGCTGAGGCCCATGCGGGCGGTCAGCGCGGCCAGAACAAGCAGCACCGCGACCATCAGCGCGGCGCCGCCGAGCATCACCGGGCGGTCCGGCAGGCGATCCAGCAGCCGCGGCAGCAGCAGTGCCGCAAGCATCGAGCCCGCGCCGAAGGCAAACATCGTCCAGCCAAGCGCGCTGGCGGGCAGGCCAAGCTGGCCGCGCACCAGCACCACGGAATTGACCAGCACCATCGCCCCGGCGGCGGAGACAGCGAGGTTCAGCGCCAAGAGGCCGCGCAGCCGTGGCGTGGCGAGATAGATGCGGATGCCGCGGGTGGTGCGCTCATAGATGCCGCGCGGGGCGGCGGGCTGCGGGCTCGGCAGCAGCACCGAGACGACCAGAAGCGCCGAGCCAAGAAAGCCCGCGACCGTGCCGAAGAACAGCGCGTTGTAGCTCATCACCGACAGCAGCAGGGCGGCGAGGGTGGGGCTGACGATATTCTCCAGATCATAGGCGAGGCGCGAGAGCGACAGCGCGCGGGTGTAGCGCGCCTCGTCGGGCAGCACGTCGGGGATGGTCGCCTGAAAGGTCGGTGTGAAACCCGCCGAGGCCGATTGCAGCACGAAAATCAGCAGATACACCTGCCAGACCTCGGTGACGAAGGGCAGCGCCAGAGCCACCGCCGCGCGCAGCAGGTCGAGCCCGACCAGAAGCGCCCGACGGTTGACCCGGTCGGCGAAGGCTCCGGCGATCGGGGCGATGCCCACATAGGCAACCATCTTGATGGTAAACACCGCGCCCAGCACCATCGCCGCGTTCTCGCCCGCAAGGTCGAAGGCCAGCAGCCCAAGCGCCACTGTGGCCAGACCGGTGCCGAGCAGGGCGACGATCTGCGCTAGGAAAAGGTGCCTGTAGGCGCGGTCAGAGAGGATCTCGAGCATGGGGCCTCGCCGGCAGGCTGGGTTTATACGGGCTGAGCCTAACCGCGCGATGCGCGTTGGCCAAACCCGAACGCTTGGGCAACCGCCGAAATTTTGTCCCTGCAGATCAGTCCTGCACCTCAATCCTGCGCGACGTCGATCCGAGCCTCTTCCGACGCGGTGGCGGCGGGCGCAGAGGTTGGCGCTGCCGCGTTCTGATGCACCCGGATGCGCCACAGGTGATAGCAGGTCCTGTGCAGCCAGCGCAGCGCGTCAAGCTGGTGCAGGGCGTCTTCATCGGTGATCCGCCCGGTCACCGCCGCATCGACGATCCGGTCGCGTGGGCGCTTGCGCTGATCGCGGGCCAGTTGCCGCAGCCGGTCCAGCGCGGCCTCGGCGGCGATCGGATCCTCGGGCCGCGCCTGACAGGCGGCGCCGCGCGCGACGAGGCCGCTCAGACGCCGCAGCCGGTGCGTGCTGGCCAGCGCCGCGACGCGCTCGGCCTGCTCGCGGCGGTGCAGCAGCCGGAACAGGTGGTCGATGGCATGAAAGGCGCTGCCGATGATCGCCGCTTGCGCGCGATCCGCCTCGGTCAGACGGATGCGGTCGAGATAGGCGCGCAGTTCGGTCAGCGCGGCGCGCAATTCGCCCGGCTCATAGCTCGGCGCATTCTGCGGCGGTGTGTTCCCGAGCCGCTGGACCAGCAGATCGCAGGTCGCGGTGTTCAGCCTGCCCAAACACTCCCGCGCCAGCACCGTGGCGACCCGCGGCTCGCTCACCAGCGCGGGGTCGAGCTCTGCGGTGAGCGGGGTGCCGCGCTCGGGGATCAGCCATTCGATCAGCCGTGCAAAGGGCCGGGCGAGGGGCAGCACCAAGATCACGCCCAGACCGTTGAACAGCGTGTGGAAGCCGACAAGCGCGATCTGCCCGCTCCCCTCGGCGATCCACGGCGCTACGAGAGAGGCGTAAGGGCCGAGCAGCGCAAGTGCCATGATCCCGGTCAGCACGTTGTAGATCACATGCGCCGAGCCGGTGCGCCGGGTCATCGTGCCGCCGCCGACGGTGGCCAGCAGCGCGGTGAAGGTCGTGCCGACATCCATGCCGATCACCAGCGCGGCGGCCTGTGGGAAGTTGATCGCCCCGGCGCCAAGCGCCGCAAGCGCCGTGGCCACACCGGCGCTCGAGGATTGCGTGACCAGCGTGATCAGCAGCCCGATGCCCACAAGCTGCAACCGGCCCCAGAAGCTGTCATCGGGGAAATCCGACGGGGTGACGACGCCCTCGAAGGCTTCGAGCCCGTCCTTCAGATGATCGATGCCGATGAACAGCAGCCCAAAGCCCGCCAGCGCCTGTCCGAGCGCCGCAAGCCGCGGACGGCCCGACAGATGCAGCACCGCACCAAGGAAGATCACCGGCAACACCGCTTCGCCGAGGTCGAGCTTGAAGCCGAGCGTGGCGACCATCCAACCGGTGAGCGTGGTGCCGATATTGGCGCCGAAGATGATCCCCAGCGCCTGCGGGAAGGTCAGGATCCCGGCGGCGACAAAGCCGACGGCGGTCACCGTCGTGGCGCTGGAGGATTGCACCACCGCCGTGGTCAGCGCGCCGGTCACCGCGCCGCTGAGCGGGGTGCGGGTGAACCGGGCGAGAATCTCGCGCATCTGCCGCCCGGCAAGGCCCTTGAGCCCGCCGGTGAGCATCAGCATCCCCACAAGGAAAATGCCGACGCCGCCCAGAGCAGAGAGAATGTTCCACACCATGGATCAGCCATAGCACCAAGGCGCCAATCGCGCGACGTCGCTCGGCGTCGCAGCTGCGCGACGGCGCGGCGGGCTGGTGGATATGTCTTCGGGGAGAGCGGCGCCTATCCCACCGGCTAGGTCGCTATCCGCCGGGTGCCGCCGCCCATCCCTGCGCGGGTCCTGCGCCGACCGGGGTGGGCTGGTAGAACAGTTTCACCGGCCCGCGACACCTACGGACCGGCCCGAGATTTCACGAAGGAGAGTGAAAATGGTCAAAGGTCTTCTGAAGCTGGCTGGTTACCGGGTCGAGTATGTCTGTGACTGGGGCGTCTACGAGCGCCGCTACGGCGATCTGGAATACCACATGAACTACCCGGTCCACCCCGAGATGCGGATCGCCCCGCCTTGGGCTGAAAAGCGGATCGTGCGCAAAGGCTGAAATCCCGCCTTTCAAATCCGTCCTGTCAGATGTCTGGGCCCTGCCGTGGTCGTCCCTTAGCGGATGCGCCGGGCGGGGCCTTCTCTTTGCGGGATGCCGCGCCGCTATCAGTGCTGGCTCTGCGCCAGATCGAGCATGGCCGCGCGGAAGGCGGCGCTGATCTCGTCGCGGTGCAGGTGGCGGCCCTGCGCCACGCGCTTCTCGCTGCGGGCCCAGACGCAATCCACCGTGATGCCATCGGCAAAGACCCAGTGATCCAGCAACTGTTCGCGCGGCACATGCGGCGCGGCGCGGGTGTCGAGCGAGACCAGATCGCCGGGCGCGCCAACGCCGATGCCAGCCGCACAGCCAAGCGCCGCGGCGCCGCCGTTCAGCGCGCCCTCGAAAAGATGCCGCCCGGTGGAGCCGCCGGGGCGGGCCACCACGTTGCGCGCGCGCAGCCCGAGCCGCTGGGAATATTCGAGGCTGCGCAGTTCTTCGGTCAGCGAGATGCGGATGTTGGAATCGGAACCCACGCCAAAGCGGCCACCGGCCCCGAGATAACCGGGGGCGTCGAAGATGCCGTCGCCCAGATTGGCCTCGGTGATCGGGCAAAGACCGGCGATGGCGCCGCGCGTGGCCGCGCCGCGTGTCTCGTCGGCGGTCATATGCGTGGCGTGGATCAGGCACCAGCGCGCGTCGAGGGGGGCATTCTCGAGCAGCCATTCCACCGGGCGCGCGCCGGACCACGCGAGGCAATCCTCCACTTCCTTGACCTGCTCGGCCACATGGATGTGGATCGGCCCGCCCTGCGCAAGCGGCAGCACCTCGGCCAGATCCTCCGGCGTCGCGGCGCGCAGGCTGTGCGGCGCGATCCCGAGAACGCTGCCGGGAAGATCGCCGAGGATGCCCCGGCAGGCCTCATGCAGGCGGGCGAAACGGTCGGGCTCGTTGATGAAGCGGCGCTGGCCTTCGTTGGGCGCGGTGCCGCCAAAGCCCGAGCGGGCATAGAACACCGGCAACAGGGTCAGCCCCAGCCCGGTCGCGCGGCTGGCTTCGGCGATGCGTGCGGCCATCTCGCCGATCTCGGCATAGGGCGCGCCATCCTTGTCGTGGTGCAGATAGTGGAACTCGCCGACGCGGGTGAACCCCGCCTCCAGCATCTCCATGTAAAGCTGCGCCGCCACCGCCTGAACGTGCTCGGGCGTCATCGACAGGGCAAAGCGGTACATGGTCTCGCGCCAGCTCCAAAAGCTGTCGTCGCCGGGGCCGCGCAGCTCTGCAAGGCCCGCCATGGCACGTTGGAAGGCGTGGCTGTGCAGGTTCCCGGTGCCCGGCAGAAGGTAGGCGTGACGCTCGTCTCCGGCGCTCGGCGGCGTGGCGGTCTCCACGGCGGTGATCTCGCCATCCTGCAGGGTGAGCCGGACATCCTTTGCCCAGCCATCGGGAAGAAGTGCGTGTTCCGCGTGGAGCGTCGTCATTGCCATGTTTGCCTGCCTCACCTGTCAGCGCCCGGGCGCCGCGTGCCTGCGATGGGAACACGGCTTGTCCGTCCGTTTTTATGTATATACAATACAGGGGCAGGGGAAGCGGAAAGATCGAGCCGCAGGGGCTCAACGCCGCTTCTTCGCCGGGCGAGGTCAGATGATGAGCGATGCGATCCACAGGCGGGCAGAGCGGCACTTCGCGCCGTGGAAGAACGGCGGCGGCGAGACTGCAGAGATCATCTGCGTGCCGCAGGGCGCGGGGTTCGATGATTTCGCGTGGCGCATCAGCACGGCGAAGGTCGAAGGCTCCGGGCCATTTTCGACCTTTGCGGCCGTGTCGCGCAATCTGACGGTGCTGGAGGGCGGCGCGATGAGCCTGACCGTCGGGTCCGGCCCGCCGGTGCGTCTTGATACGGCGAGCGGCCCCTTTGCTTTCAGCGGCGAAACGCCCTGCACGGCAGAGCTTCACGGGGCCGGGCTGCTCGATCTCAACGTCATGGTGCGGGCGCCCTATCGCTGTGCGGTTCTTCGCGAGGGAGAGGCGCTGCCCGAGGCGGCTGCGCCGCGCGCAAGTTATCTCTTTGCGCTTCGGGATCTGCCGAAGATGGGGCTGCAAAAGCACGACCTGCGCGATCTGGGCGAAGGGGTGCCGACCGGGATGGCTGAGGTTCCCGCAGGCGCGCTGCTGATCGTGATCTCTGACGAAGCCGAGATCTAAGCGCACTCTCTGATCCGGGCCTTTTCGGGCCAGCGTTCACCCGCTGGCCCGTTGATCTTGCGCGACCTCAGGCCGCTTCGTGCGCGGCGGGCACAAGGTCCAGCGCGGCGTATGAGGGCAGGGCCACGTCCAGCAGCTTTCCGGCACGCAGCAGCAGGCGGTCGGACTGCGGGCGGGCGATGACCTGATCCATGCTCCACGCCTCCAGCACCATCAGATCGGCACGCTGCCCGACGCCGAGGCTGCCACCCTCATGGCCAGTGATGCCCGCGGGGGCGGGCCCGGCCAGCGCGGCAGCGGCGCCGAGCGGGTGGTCGAGATGGCAGATCCGCACCGCCTCGCGCCATGTGTCGAGCATGTCGTGATCGCCATAGGCGTAGAACGGATCGCGGCAGTTGTCCCCGGCCACGGCCACCGGCACACCGGCCTCGCGCAGCTCGTGCAGCGGCATCACCCCGCGCCAGCGCGGCGTGCGGCCCGGCACCCGGTCCTGCAGGTACATGTTCACCGTTGGCAGGGTGATCAGCGACAGACCGGCCTCTTTCACCAGCGCAATCGCCGCATGCATCTCATCCTCGGGCAGGCGCGCGAGCGAGCAGCAGTGGCCACAGGTCACGCGCCCCTCGTAGCCGTGACGGATCGCGGCGCGGGCGACATGCGACAGAGCCCCGCCCTCGGCGGCTTCATCCACATGCAGGTCAATGTCGAGATCACGCTCGCGCGCCAGCGTGAACAGCCGGTCGAGCAGCGCGTCGATATCGCTCAGCGAGCCGTGAGTGCCGCCCGAGGCGCGGGTCACTCCGCCGATGAGCCCACCATGCCGCGCGACGAGATCGGCTAGATGCGGCGCATAATCTGTCCCCCATGCATCCAGCGGCACCAGCGCCACCGCCTGCAGCGCGATGCGGTCCTTCCATGCCTCGCGGGTCTCGGCAAAAGCGCCCCATGTGGTCTCGCCCTGTCCCTCGTGGCTGTCGAGATGGGTGCGGATCGCGGCGACGCCATGGGCCTCGGCGCAGGAGAGGCCGAAGTCCATACGGCGGATCAGGTCGTCATGACGCCAGTGGGCGATCCGGTCCTGCGTGGTGGCCTCGCGGGCACCGGCGTGGGTGCCACCCGAGTCCGGTGCGCGGCCCAGAACGTGGCCCTTGTCGAGATGGGTATGCGCGTCGATCAGCATCGGCCAGACGTGGCGCCCGCCAAGATCGACCGTGCAGGCGCTTGCCTCCAGCCGTCCGGGCGCTTCGAGGGCGGCGATCCGTCCGCCTTTGATCAGCATGTCCACGCTGGCGGATCCGCTCGCGTCCACGGGCGCGCCAGCGGGGGCGCCGCCCCTGAGCAAAGCCTCGGGGCAGCGCAGGCTCTGCAGCAGCAGGTCGCCGCCGGACGCCAGCGCCTCGGTCAGCGGGCGGGGGGTGGTCTGGGTCATCTTGTCGGTTCCGTATGTCTGGGACGGCTCAGGCGTCGCCTTTGCCGAATTGGTCGTGGATCGCCTGCATGAAGCCATCGGCGGCGGGCGACAGCGCGCCGCGGCTGCGGTGCACGAGGCTGAGCCGCTGCCGCCCAGCGGCGGCCAGAAGCGGCAGAAAGGCGAGATCGCCGTCGCGCAGTTCCTGATCCACATCGACCCGGTTGAGGAAGGTCACATTGGGCGGCTGGCGCACCAGCCGTTTCATCATCTCGGTGGAGTTGGTCTCGACCGCCGGGCGCAGATCGGCGGTGGCCGGGGCGAGGTTCTCGATCAGTGGGCGCAGCGACAGCCGGTGCGAGGCGAGGATCAGCGGGTAGATCAGGCAATCGGCGACGCGGACGTTGGGCTTGGCGGTGAGCGGATGGCCGGGGGCGACCACCGCGCCGAGCCGGTGCTGGAACACCGCGACAAGCTGCATGCGGTTGTCCTGCGGCAGGTTGTAGCCAAGGCCGATCTCGGCCTCGCCCGAGGCCACCATCTCCATCAGCCCCGCGCGGTCGCAGACCGTTATCTTCAGATCGACGCGCGGATGCCGCTCGCGGTAGTCGGCCACCACATCGGCCAGCCGCCCGGCGGCGAGCGTGGCCATTGTCGCCACCGTCACCGTGCCATGGCTCTGCCCCTTCAGCGCGTGGATGCGTGCCTGCAGGCGGTCATGGTCGCGCAGTGTCTCGCGGATATGAGCGATCAAGAGCTCGCCCGGTGCGGTCAGCTTCAGCCCCTTGGGCAGCCGCTCGAAGATCGGCACGCCAAAGTCGGCCTCAACCTCGAGCACCTGACGGTTCACCGCAGAGGCGGCGACGTTGAGCTCGCGCGCTGCCTTGCGGATAGAGCCCTGACGGGCGACCTCGTCGATGTAGCGCAATGCGCGGCCGTGCAGCATGGACCTTCCGAAGCTGGGTCTCGCAGGGATCGAGACCCCGCCCTTTTTCGTGATGTTGTCACCCGGAAGGCCCATGCTCAACGCCTTACTTCTTGGCGGCCTTGGCGGCGGCGAAGTTGGCGTTGATGCGCATGGTCAGATAGTCACCCGCGGTGATCGGCTCGTATTTGCCAAGCGGGCCCTGCATGACCGCATCACGGTTGGCCTGACAGAAGAACGGCAGCGACAGGCGGCGGCCCTTGTATTCGCCCTCGTTGGGCATGCGCACGCGGTGCAGGGTCGACTGCAGCTGATCGTCAGACCAGCGCATCAGCATGTCGCCGATGTTGCAGGTGATGTAGCCGCGGCGCGGCGGCACGTCGGTCCATGCGTTGGAGCCCGCGTCCTTGCCGGGGCAGACCTGCAGCCCGCCTTCACCTTCCTTCTGGTGCAGGATGGTGAGGCAGTCGAAATCGCTGTGCGCCCCGGCGCGCCATGCCTTGAAGTCCTCGGGCTTGGCGTCTTCCATCGACATGTAGTGAATGAGGCGCAGGGTCGACTGGTATTGGTCGGACTCGGGGTCATGGGCGTGGGTGAAGAAATCCTCGGGGAAGCCCATCTTCAGCGCGAAGCACGACAGGATCCGCATGCCCAGTTCCCAGTTCTGGCGCTCGAACTTCAGCGCGCGCTCCTTGAAGCGGGGCAGTTCTTCCTCGGTCGGCCATTTGCCCTCCATCAGCGGGCGGGTGACCTGATAGCTTTCCTTGTTGTCCGGCGTGCCGGTGGAGGGGCGCACCTGCGCCTTGAATTCCCACCCTGCGTTGGTGCCCTTGGGCATCGGATATTGCGCCTTCACCTCGGTCGGCAGTTCGAAGAACTCCCATGCGGTGTCGAAGGCGGCGTCGATGTCGTCCTCGGGGATGCCGTGGTTGTAGACCTGAAAGAAGCCGATGCCGGTGGAGGCCTCCCAGAGCGCGTCGGCGATCTCGTGCTTGCGGTTTTCGAAGTCCGAGAGGTCGATGGCGGGCACGTCACGCTCGATGGTGCTGCCCATGCCGCCGATGGTAGTTTCCTTGTTCAGCTCGGCAAGGTCGTAGTTGGTGCTCATTGCAGTCTCCAAAGTAGGTCGCCGGAGGCTCCGGCAGGGTGGGGAGCAATGTCCGGGCCGGGGCCTGACTGCTTCTACTCCGGGGGATGCACCGGGCGGCGGGCCGCCCGGCACAGATAGGGTTAGCGCTTGCGCGGCAGGCTCCAGGGGAAGAGCAGCTTCTGCGCCCAGCTCACCGCCTGAAACAGCGCCAGCGACATGGCGGCGAGGACGAAGAGCCCGGCCCAGGCCTGCGGCAGTTTGAACATCGAGGTCGAGAACTGGATGAAATAGCCGACGCCCGCATCCGAGGCGCAGAACTCGGCCACCACCGCGCCGATCACTGCCAGCGTCACCGAGATTTTCAGCGCCGAGAAGATGTAGGGCACGGCAAAGGGAAGCCGAATCTGGGTGATCTCGCGGAACGCCGGGGCGCGCAGGCTGCGCGACAGCTCGATGAGTTCCGGCGGTGTGGCGGCAAGACCGGTGGCGGTGGAGACCACCAGCGGGAAGAAGCAGATCAGCGTGGTGATGACGATGCGCGGCGCGTCGCCGGCGCCCAGCACCACGATGATGATCGGCGCGATCGCCACGACCGGCGTCGACTGCACGATCACCAGCAGCGGATAGAGCGTACGGTTGAGCGCCGGCGAGCGCACCAGCGCGATGGCCAGCGGAATGGCGATGGCGATGGCCAGCGCAAAGCCCAGCAGCGCCACCCTCAGCGTTGCCCAGAGATGGCCGACCCAACGCTCTGCCCCGATGCTGGGGAAGGTCGAGAAGATCGCGCTGGGCGCGGGCAGCAGGTAGCTCGGGATATCGAGCGTGCGGGCGGCAAGCTCCCAGAGCGCCACGGTGCCAAGGATGGTGAGAACCGCAGCGACGCCGGGCGCGGCCAGCAGGCGGCGCAGGTCGGGGCGTTTGCTCTCGGGCTTGGTGTAATCTGGCATGGAGAGAGTCATCAGGCGGCGTCCCTTTGCAACAGCAGGTCCCGCAGGTGGGCGGCAAGCTCGGTCACGGCGGGATCCTTGATCGTCTCGCGGCCGCGCGGACGGGCGACGGGCACCGGCAGTTCGGTCAGCACCGAGCCGGGGCGGCCGGTCATCACCAGCACGCGGTCGGCGAGCAGCGCCGCCTCGCTGACGGAATGGGTGATGAAGACCACGGTCTTGGGCCGTTCGCCGAAGATGCGGAGAAGGTCGAACCCCATCTCCTCGCGGGTCAGCGCGTCGAGCGCCGAGAAGGGCTCGTCCATCAACAGAATGTCGGGGTCCATGTGCAGCGCGCGGGCGATGCCGACGCGTTGCTGCATGCCGCCCGAAAGCTCGTCCGGCAGGCGCTTGCCGAAGCCCTCGAGCCCGACCATGCGCAAAAGCTCCTGCGCGCGGTCGCGGTCGTGGCTGCCCACCCGTCCGCGCTTGTGGCGGACGGGGAACATGACGTTGTCTTCGATAGTGGCCCAAGGCAGCAGCGTCGGCTTCTGGAAGACGATGCCGATGTCCTCGCGCGGAGCGGTGACCCGCCGCCCGAACACCTCGACCGCGCCCGATGTGGGCTCCAGCAGTCCGGCGATCATGCGCAGCAAGGTGGACTTGCCGCAGCCCGAGGGGCCGAGCACGGCGAGAAACTCGTGCCGGGCGACCTCGAAGCTGACATTGCGCAGGGCCTCCACCCGGCCCGAGCCGGTCTCAAAGACCTGACCCAGCCGGTCGAAGCGAATGGCGGCGGGCGTTTCCATCAGCCTTCCCCGCCGGGCTGGAAGCTGCGGGTGACGAAATCTTCGGCGCCATGCGCGCTTTCATCCAGTCCCTGCGCCGCGGCGACGCGGGTCCATGTGGCGGCAAGGCGGCCCGGCTCGAAGACGCCGAGGCCGTCCTCTTCGGTGACATCGTTGAACACCAGCCCCAGCATATCGTTCAGCGAGCCGAGCACGTCGCCATGCTCCAGTTCGGGCACCATGTTGACCACCGATTGCGCGGCCTCTTCGGGGTTGGTCTGGCAGAATTCGATGGATTTCTTGAAGGCGGCGACGAAGCGCGCGGCCACTTCGGGACGCTCGGCAAGGAAGGCGTCATTGGCGTTGAGCGCGGCGGAGTAAAGCTCGAGCCCGGCGGCAGACCACGGCAGCGCGATGATCTCTTTGCCCGCGTCCTTGCCCTGTCCGGTGTAGCGCGACAGATCGGTCATCCATGCCACGATGCCGTCGACCTGACCGGTCATCAGCATCGGCCCAAGCGCGCCCGCGTCGGCCTTGGTCAGTTCGAGGTCGGCCTCGGTCAGCCCCACATCCTGCAGCACCAGCGGCAGGTAGACATTGGACGAGGTGAAGGGCGAGGTGGCGATCTTCTTGCCCTTCACGTCCGCCACGCTGTCAAAGCCGCTGTCTTTCACGGTGTAGAAGGCGTGCGGGCCCTTGTTGAACACCGACAGCACCGAGGTGACGCCGACGCCTTCTTGCGCCTTGGCGGCCATCAGCGCGCCGATGTCGGCCATGCCGATGTCGGACGATCCGGCGGCGAGGCGCGAGATCGCATCCGACGAGCCGCGGCCCGAGGCGATGGTCACGTCGAGGCCTGCATCGGCGCAGAAGCCCTGATCGACGCAGACATAGATCGGTGCCTTGTCGCCGCCGGGCAGCCAGTCGAGCTGATAGGTGACGGGATCGCCGGCGAGCGCGGTGGTGGCGCTGAGCGCGAAAGCCAATGCCGCGAGCGGGGTGGATTTGGACATCATGATGGGGGCCTCTCCCTAGTGTGCGATTTTGTTGGACAGTTGCAGTCGGTCGATCTCGGCGCGGCGGATGCCGTCAGACAGCATCCGGTCGCGGGCACAGCGCCGCCGTTCCGGATCTGCGCACATCAGGCAGGTCCGGCACTTATGCGCCGCAAGATCGGGGTTTTGTATTTTGTCGTTAAAAAGCAGATGCTTGCTGGACATATTGGCCTCGTCAGTGTCGGAACGACTGGCGAGCAATGTCCAGGACGGGGTCCAGACCGCTTCTACTCGTGCCCTGATTTATGGAACGGCAATTGCAGTGCGATCAACGGGAAAACGTGAGTTTTCACGCTGCGTATATTTCGGGCAATATTGGCGAGGCGGAGCGCAATTCGAGCAGGCTAAAGAATTGCTGCGGTGAAAATACAGGAATAATCGCCAATAAAACGGGGGAGAGGCGGCGCAGTCGGCGCGCGAAATGATTGAAATTTAGCCGTACTCATTTTGCGAACGGTTGACGTGCAAAAATTCTTCCACGGCGCAGCGGGGTTTCGGAGGCGCGTGCGGAACGCGCAGGTGGGATGTGCGTCACGAGAGGTACCCTCCGGCGCTCTGGCTGGCTATGGGTGGCAGGAGATTCCCGGTGACCTCGCGTCGCCTTGCAGTTGCCCATTCCGCCCAAGGACCGCCGATGCCCGCCTCAGACACCGCCCCCCACCGCGCCGGATCACCGGGCGCCCCGCATCCGCTGGAGATCGCTGCGGCGCTTTGCGCGGGCAGCCTGCTGACCCTCATGCTGCTGAGCAACGGCATGATGGCCGCGCATACGACGCCGGTCTTCGCCTCGCTCACCGCCCATGGCGTGGGCTCGGTGGTGGCGGCGGCGCTGCTTGGGCTCTTTTGGATGCGCCGCCCCTCGGCGCAGCGCGGTCAGCCTCGGCGGCGGGCGCCGCTCTGGGCCTATCTCGGCGGTGTCTCGGGGGCGCTGACGGTGGTGCTGTCGACGGTCGTGGTGAACTCCTCGCTGGCGCTGACTGGCACGCTGGCGCTGGGGCTGGCGGGGCAAGTGGTACTGGCGCTGATCTTCGACATCACCGGGGCGCTGGGGCTGGAGAAGCGCATGCCGCGCCGCAATGACCTCTTGGCGCTGGCGGCGATCGTGGCGGGCACACTGCTGATCATCTTCGCGCGGGGGAGCGGGCAATGATCTTTCTCATCTGTCTTGGTGTCGCGGCGGGGATGCTTGTCACGCTCTCGCGGCAACTCAACGGGCGGCTGGCGCTGACCACCTCGGCGATGCAGTCGTCTTTCTGGAACCATCTCGTCGGATTTGTGGTGCTGGTGCCCTGCGCGCTGATCGCCGGAAGCCTCTGGCCCGAGACGGCGGCGAGCGCGCCGATCTTCGCGTGGGCAGGCGGCGCGATCGGGGTGATCTTTGTGGCCAGCGGCAGCTGGCTGATCCCGCGGCTCGGCGCGGCGCTGACCGGCGGGCTGCTGGTGGCGGGGCAGATGCTGTCGAGCGTGTCGCTCGATCTGCTGCGCGGCGAGGGGGGCGTTTTGTGGATGCAGATCGCCGGTGTGGCGCTGATCCTGCTGGGGGTCTGGCTGAGCCGCCGACGCTAGGCGCCGACGGCTGAGGTCGTGCTCAGGGCAGCGCCACGGCGTCCGGCGCGGCCTTGCGCAGGGCGTCGGGGGCGAAATTGGCGAGCATCGCGTCAAGGCTCACCGCCTCACCCTTCACCACGCCTTTCGACAGCACCCAATCCGCTTCATCGACCAGCAACTCGGCCAGCGCGGTGTCGAGCTTCAGGCCGATGTCCACATCCTCCCACATGCCAGCGAGCGCGGCGGGCGACATGGCGCCCTGCATCGAGGCGCTGACCGCTTCCATTGCCGCCTCGGGGTCGGCGGCCACATCGGCGTCGGCCTTGGCCAATGCGCCCATGAAGGCCTCGAGATCCGCTGCGCGCGCGCCGGTCATCTCGGGCGAGGCGGCGAGGATGTAATGCACGTCATAGCCCGGCACGCGCAGTTCTGCGTAGTCATCGCCCAGCGTGCTGGCGGCGGCACCGTAGAAGGTGGGGAAGGGCACGATGGCGTCGAGGTCGCCGCGCGCCAGCGCCGGCACCAGATCGGGCGGGGCGGCGCCGACGATCTCCGCCGAGACACCGGCGTCGGCCAGAACCTCTTCGAGATAGAAGTTTACATTGGTGCCGATGGTGGTGCCGATCCGCTTGCCAGCGAGCTCCGCCGGCGCGGCGATCTCGCCGCCTGCGCTGTTGACGATCACCCGCGAGCCGGTGAAGCGCGCCAGATCGCCGATCACCGAGAACTCCTGACCAGTCAGCGCGCCCACGGCGGCGGGGAATTCGGCCATGAAGGTCACATCGACCTGCCCGCCGACCATCGCCTCGAACCCCTCGCGGCCGGTGCGAAAGGCGACAAACTCGATGTCGAGCCCGGCATCCTCGAAGTAGCCCTTCTGGATCGCCACATCCACCTGCGGCGTCTGCGGGTTCGGGGTCCATGCGAAGGTGAGGGTCTCGGCCTGCGCGCCAAGCGGGGCCAGCAGCGCGCCGAGCGCAAGGATGGAAAGATGTTTCATGATGTCCTCCTTCAGGTCGTCGGTTCAAAAGCGGTGGTCTTGGGGTGGAGCAGGCCGAGGATCTCGTCGCGGATCTCCAGCAGTTCGTTGCCCGAGCGGCTGAGCTTCCGCGGCCGCGGCTGGGTCAGATGGTAGTGGCGGATGAGGCGACCGGGCGCTTGGCTCATCACCTGGACGTGGTCGGCAAGCAGCAGCGCCTCATCCACGTCATGGGTGACGAAAAGCACCGTGGCGCGGTGCTTGCGCCAGATGTTCAGCAGCAGATCGTGCATCACCAGCCGGGTCTGCGCGTCGAGCGCCCCGAAAGGCTCGTCCATCAGCAGCACCTTTGGGCCGACAGCGAAGGTCCGGGCGATGGCGACGCGCTGCTTCATCCCGCCCGACAGCTGTTGCGGGTATTTGTCGGCATGCGCCTCCAGCCCCACTTCGGCCAGCGCGGCGCGGGCGCGGTCGATCTCTTCCGCGCGGGACAGGCCAAACTGCTTGAGCCCGTAGCGCACGTTGTTGAGGGCGGTGAACCATGGGAACAGCGCGTATTGCTGGAAGATCACGCCCACCTCGGGCGACGGCCCGGTGATCACCCGCCCGTCGAGGCGCACGGCACCTTCGGCCGGTTCGACAAAGCCCGCGATGGCGCCCATCAAGGTGGACTTGCCGCAGCCCGAGGGGCCGATGAGCGCGGTGAAGGTGCCCGGCTCCAGCACGTGGTTCGTGCGCTCCAGCGCGGTCACCGGCCCCTGCTTGCCCTTGAAGCGGATGACCAGATCGTCGATCTCGACGCGGCCTTTTTCTGTGCGGTCCATCAGCCTTGCTCCCAATGTACGAGTGACTTGCCAATGCGGTGCACGATCAGATCGGCCACCGCGCCGAGGATGCCGAGGATGATCAGCAGCGAGAACATCCGGTCGGTGCGCACATATTGCCGCGCTTCTTGCAGGCGAAAGCCAATGCCCGAGGACGCGCCCGAAAGCTCGGCGGCGACGAGGCTGAGGAAGGCCAGCGCCACGCCCAGCCGGATCCCGGCAAAGATATGCGGCGCGGCGGCGGGCAGCACGACGGTGAGGAACTCTCGCAGGCGGCTGGCACCCAGCGAGCGCGAGGCCCGCAGATAGGTCTCGGGCACATATTCCATGCCGTGGTGCGTGTTGAACCAAACCGTCAGAAACACCGTGTAAGAGACCACGAAGTATTTCGAGCCCTCGCCGATGCCGAACCAGACGATGGCCACCGGCACCAGCGCGATCGCGGGGATCGGGCGCAGCAGGTTGAGGAATGGGTTGAGCAGGGTGCGCACCAGCGCCACGCGCCCGGTCAGCAGCCCCAGCGCCACGCCCAGCGTGGCCCCGATGCCAAAGCCCACCGCCGCGCGGCCCAGCGATTTGGCGAGATCGGTCTGCAGCGTGCCGTTCTGCCACATCTCGACCGTTGCCTGCCAGACCGACCACGGCGCGGGAAAGATCGCTTCGGGCACCGCGCCCGAGGCTCCGACCAGCGCCCAGATCCCGAGGATGAAGGCGAAGGAGATCAGCGGCAGCCCGGCGGCGGCGCCAAGCGCGCCCACCTGCGAGAGCCGCGCGCGGGTCTCGGCCCGGCGGGGTTTTCCGGGAAGCTCTGTCACAGCCATGACACCTGCTCCGCGCTGTAGCGATGGGCGCGGAAGCAGCCGTTATGCGCGCCCTTGATGAACTGGTTCAGCGGTGCGGGGTATTCGGCGAAATCGGGGATCACATACTCCCAGACCAACTCGCCCGCCTGCGTCACCTCGAACAGCCGTCCAAAGGCGCTTTCGCAGATCAGCGTGTTGCCGTTCCAAAGTCGCTGCGCGCTGCCCATGAAGGGCGAGAAGAAGCTGGGCGCGTTGGGGTCGGCGTAGCTCCATGTCTCCTGCATGGTCGCGGGATCAAACTCCAGCGCCCGCGAGAAGGGGTTCGAAGAGCCCATGCGCAGGTTGCCATTGTCGAACACCAGCACCGAGCCGCCCTCCATCATGATCGGCGTGTGCTGCTGCGCCACCACATCGGGACCGGCGTGCCAGACGATGCGCCCCGTGGCCTTTTCCACGGCGATGACGCCAGAGGTGGTGCGCAGGCTCATGAGGATGAGGCCGGTGCTGGTTTCAGACACACCGTTGATCATCGGCCAGTGGCGGCGGTCAAAGATAGGGTGTACGGGCAGATCGGCAGGATCGATGTGATCCCAGATGCACCACTCCCAGACGGTTTCGCCCTTGCGGTTCACTTCCTTCACGATATCCGACTGGAAGATGCCGTCGGCGCCGTCCTTGCGCGGATCGCCCCCGGTGATGCGCGTCGCCAGATGCGCCGGAAGCTCGGCAGCGACGGTGTAGAGCAGGTTGCCATTGGGCAGCCATTGCGCGTCGTGATGGTGATAGATGTCCTCGTGCCGCCAGACGATCTCGCCCTCGGGCGTGGCCTCGTAGAAATCACCGCCGTGCCAGAGGTCCCACGCGGGATAAAGCGCCGCGGAGGTGGCGTGGCTGCCGTTGTAGCCAAGGTTGCCGTTGGGCAGGATCACCGCGTCGCGGCCGGGGCGCACGGGCATCTGCCAGCGGTGTGCGGTCTGCCCTTCGATATCCACCAGATCCACCACGCCGCCGCCGGTCTGCCGGGCAAAAAGCGTGTAGCCGCCAGAGGTCTTGTTGCGGTCGAGCGCGGTCAGGCCGAGCCGACGCCGTTCCAGCGTCACCGGGTTCGGCGGTTCGGGGGTGAAGCTGTTCTTGGTGGTGTCGAGCATGGCGTCCTCCTGCGGCGTTAAAACGATTTAATGGATTTTTGCCCTAGGAAAACTGCGTTTAAAACGATTTAATGAGCATATGAGGCCGATTTTTAGATTTCGGCGCGAAAACGAGCAGAAATTTGCGCTCCATGCGCATCAGGCAGGCGGACCCCGCATGAATCGAGATGCCAAGCCCCCCGAGAAGCGGGCCACGATCAAGGATGTCGCGCGCGCGGCGGGGGTTTCGCCGGGGACGGTGTCCAATGCGCTCAGCGGCAAGCGCAAGGTCGACAGTCAAACGCAGGCGCGGATCACCGCCGCGATAGAGGCGCTTGGCTATACACCCAATCTTGCCGCGCGCGGAATGCGCACGGGGCGGGCGGGGACCATCGCGATTTTCTCGTCGATGCCCACCGCCGTTGCCGCCGGGCAATCGCGGCTGGGGTTCCTGATGGAGATCGCCGCCTCGGCTGCGGTCACCGCCATGGAGCGCAACGTGGCGCTGCTGCTGGTGCCGCCGATCGAGGACCCGGCTGCGGCACTGTCGACCATCGCCTTCGACGGGGCGATCCTCGTCGAGCCCGACGCGCAGGACCGTTATATGCAACTGCTCTCGGCGCGCGGTGTGCCGACGGTGGTCATCGGTCCCACGGGCGACGTGCCGGGGCGGGCGGTGACGCTGGACTATGCGCTGATGGCGCGGCTGCTCTTTGATCACCTCCATGAAAGCGGCGCGCGGGACTTCCCGCTGATCATTGGTGAAAGCGGGCGTGCTTCGAACGTGGTGTTCCGCGAGGTCTATGAAGCGCGTTGCGCCGCGCGGGGCCTTGTGCCGCGGGTGATCGCGGTGCCCGAGGCTGCGGCAGAGGCGGGAGCGCGGGAGGCGATGCTTGGGGCGATCGGCTCTGGTGCGCGTCTCGACGGCGCATTGGTGCCCATCGACGCGATGGCGACCGGGGTGATGGCCGCGCTGCGGCAGGCCGGGCTGGCGGTGCCCGAGCAGGTCCGGGTGGCGACGCGCTATGACGGGCTGAGGGCGCGCAGCGAGAGCCCCGCGCTGACCGCGCTCAATCTGCATCTCGATGCGGTGGCCGATCTTGCGACGGGGGTTCTGGTCGATCTTCTGGACGATGTGCCGGGGGAGCCGGTTCTCGCCGCGCCGCGCCCGGAGCTGGTGGCGCGCGGCTCGACCATCAAAGCCTAGGCCTGCGCGGGCGTGCCGCGCTTGGCGTGGATCTCCGCCTCGGTGCGCGACCAGTTCTCGATCATCCGCCGCCCCGAGCGGTAAGTGTGCTCGGCCTGAATGCGGTAGGCGCGGTCGGGCTGGCGGTTGCGCAGCGCGTCGAAAAGCTCCAGATGCTCGTCCTGTGACTGGCGCAGCAGATCGGCGTCGAACCAGCGCCAGCGGATCAGATCGAAGAGCGGCACCTCGTTGGTCTTGCGGATCATCTCGGCAAGGAAAGGGTTCTGCGCCGTCTCACGCACCAACATGTGCAGGCGGCGGTTGAGGGGCAGGAAGGTCTCGCGGATTTCGTCGTCCCAGCGGGCGGCCTCGACCAGCCGTGCGGTCTGGTCGAGCAGATCGCGCATCTCGGCCTCGCCGGTGGGGGAAAGCCCTTGCTCTGCGGCGAGCCGCGCCGCCAGTCCCTCAAGCTCGGTGCGGACGCGGAAGATGCGCGAGATGTCTTCGACGGTGAAGCGGCGCACGGTGTATCCGGCGTTTGGCGTGTAATCGAGCAGCCCCTCTGCCGCGAGCGCGCTGAGCGCGTTGCGCACGGGTGTACGCGAGACGCCGAAGCGCTCGGCGATCTCCACCTCGTTCATCCGGCTGCCACCGGGAAAGCGCCCGTCGGCGATCCCGTCCCGGATATGGCGCACCACCTGCTGCCCGCGTGTCGACATGGCCTGCCCCGATCCCCGTACTCTGATCCTTGTGTCCCGTGCCGCGATCCTGCCCGGGAAAGAGCCGTCTGTCACCGCGCGGCATGGCAAATCGCATAATTGTATCCAACCTGACTTGCGAGTCGAAAATTCCGGGCGTAGGACTGCCTCAATGGAGCGGAAAATTAGGAAATGAGGGGCAATAGATGCCGGTTGTGAAGTTGGTTGTATGCAATACCCTGACCCATCGCCGCCCCCGCCCAAGCCGTGACAGCGCCACGCACACCTCGAGTATCCGGATTTGAGCGCCCTAGAGGGTCTGGCCAGCGGGCTGCGCGGGCGGATTGCGGGCCTGCCGGGAAACCTGCAGGGCGCGATCTGGGTGGCGATGGCGGGGCTGGTGATGACCATCATGACCGCGCTGATCAAAACCGTGGGCGAGGGGATCCCGGTGGTTCAGGTGCTCTTCATCCGCCAGCTTGTGATGACCGCCGCGATGAGCCCGCGCATCCTGCGCGACCCGCGCGGCGCTTTTCGCACCGATGCGCCGCGGCTGCATGGCGCCCGCGTGGCGCTCTCTGCCTTGGCCATGGTCGCAGGCTTCACCGCTATGGTGCATCTGCCGCTCGCCGATGCGGTGTCGATCAGCTTTTCGCGCTCCTTCTTTGTCGCGATCTTCGCCATTCTGATCCTGCATGAGACCGTCTGGGCGCACCGCTGGGTGGCGATCGGGGCGGGCTTTGCCGGGGTGGTGGTCATCACCGACCCGCGCGGCGGCCAGATTGATCACTACACGCTGTTGGCGCTGCTTTCGGCCGGGGCGGTGGCGCTGGTCATGGTCATCGTGCGCAAGCTGGCGCAGCAGGAGAAACTGGGCACCGTCGTCACCTATCAGGCGGTGGGCGTGGGGGCGATCCTCGTCGTGCCCGCGGCCCTGTCGTGGGTGGCGCCCAGCCCGGCGCAATGGGCCATGCTGCTGTGCATCGGGCTTTTGTCGACCGTGGGGCAGAGCCTCAACTTCCTTGCCTTCCGCGTCGGAGAGGCCACGGCGCTGGCGCCCTTCGACTATCTGCGGCTGGTCTATGCGGCGCTGATCGGCGCGGTGTTCTTTCTGGAATCCCCCACGCTCAGCACGCTTGCAGGGGCCGGGCTGATCGTCAGCGGCTCGCTCTGGGGCCTCTGGTGGGAGCGGCGGCCACGCCATGCCTGACGCGGATCGGAGCGCATCACCTTGTCGGCATCTCCCTCGCACGTCCGCGGGGGATCGCGTATCGCAGGCACTAAGCCAGACATATCGCACGCAGCACAGGACCCAAAAATGACCCAAGACGTCGCCCGGATCATCGCCTCGGAGCCGTTCAAACGCGCGCAGGAGAACCTGCGCCTCGGCCACGACCGCTTTGTCGAGGAGATCATCGAGCTGACCGAGATCCCCGCGCCGCCCTTCAAGGAAGACCGGCGGGCCGAGGCCTATGCGGCCAAGTTCCGCGAACTGGGGCTCGAAGATGTGGAGCGCGACGAGATCGGCAACGTGCTGGGGATCCGGCGTGGCCGGGGGAACGGGCAGATGATCGCGGTGGCGGCGCATCTCGACACGGTGTTTCCCGAAGGCACCGATGTGACGGTGCGGCGCGAGGGCACAAAGCTCTTTGCGCCGGGCGTGGGGGATGACACCCGCGGGCTGGCGGCGCTGCTTGCGTTCATCCGGGCGCTCGACGCGGCGGGCATCGAGACCGAGCAGGACCTGCTGTTCGTCGGCGACGTGGGCGAGGAGGGCAAGGGCGATCTGCGCGGCGTGCGCCATCTCTTCGAAGCGGGGCGCTATCGCGAAAAGATCGCCGGGTTCTTCACCATCGACGGGTTGGAAGTGGATCAGTTTACCACCGGCGCGGTTGGCTCGCTGCGCTATCGCGTGACCTTCCGTGGCCCCGGCGGGCACTCGCTGAACGCCTTTGGCACGGTGAACCCCTCTTATGCGCTGGGTCATCTGATGGCGGGCATGGCCCGCATCGAAGTGCCCAAGACGCCGCGCACCACCTTCTGCGCCTCGATCATGGGCGGCGGCAGCTCGATCAACGCGATCCCCGAGGCGGTCTGGCTCGAAGTCGATCTGCGCTCTGTGGATGCGGGCGAACTGGCCAAGCTCGACAAAGCGTTCAAGGCGCTGGTCGACGCGGCGGTGCAGGGCGAGAACGCGCGCGGCGACACGGCCAATGGTGCGATCCGTGCCGAGCTGACCCGTATCGGCAACCGTCCGGCGGGCAGCACGGCGCATGACAGCACCATCGTGCGCGCCGCGCTGAGCGCGCTGCCGGCCTTCGGCTTCGAGCCGCGCCCCGGCCAGAGCTCGACCGACGCGAACATCCCCATGAGCCTTGGCGTTCCGGCGATCTGCCTCGGCTCTGGCGGCACCGGCGGGCGGGCGCATTCGCTGGAGGAATGGATCGACGTCGCGCCGGAGCTGTCGCTGCGCGGGCTTTACGTGGGGCTGGCGACGATCCTCGGAACCGCGGGCATGGCCGGAACCGACTAAGGCGGAACCGACTGCGGCGGCAAGAACCGGCTGAAACGGGCAGCGACACGCCTGCGCGCCGGGCCGGGAAAACCTCGCGCAAGGGGCATGGCGGCGCCGGAAAGGCGCTGCTATACCGGCGGTCCGTCAACCTGTTGCCCGTAGCTCATGAACGCCTGCACCGATCAGTTCGAGGTCTTCCCGTCGCGCCTGCGCCTGCTGCGCGTCGCGCCCAACCGGACCACGCGCTACTTTTACCGCCTGCATGTGGAGCGCGATCTCTTTGGCGGGGCGAGCCTCGTTCAGGAATGGGGACGGGTCGGGACACGTGGCCGCAGCCGGGCCGAGCGGTTTCCCGACGAGGGCCACGCGGTGACCGCGCTGATGCAGGTCGCGGCAACCCTCAAACAGCGCGGATACGGGCCGGATTTCTCGCGCTGAGAGAGGCGGTTGCGCGACAGGAGCCGTTTGAAAGCGTGATCATCCGCATTGCTGCACCCGGTTTTTTATGGGCCGATCCATGGCGGGCCTAGGGCGCGCGGTCCAAATCCTTTGCCCAATACGCCGCGACGTGCCGCTTGCTCTTGCGCGTCTCTGGTACGATACCGGCCACGGACGGACGCGGGTCGCGCCGCCAGCCAGACCGAGACCGACAGGAGCCGAGACGTGACAGACTGCAGCCTTGCCCCCGCCATCGCCCCGACCGCCGCGTGGATGGGCGAGACCAATGAGGTCACGCGCACCTTCCTTGGCGCGGCGAGCATTCCGGGCATGATCAACTTGGGCGGCGGCCTGCCGGACCCGGCGACCTTCCCGACCGAGGAACTTGCGGAACTGGCGCGCGCCGCCGTTGCTGACCACCCCGCCGAAAGCCTTGGCTATGCCCCGATCGAGGGATTGCCCGACCTGCGCGCGGCGCTGGCGCGGCGCTATTCCACCGGGGCGCTGAAGCTGGGGCCGGAGAACGTGCTGATCACCACCGGCGGCATGCAGGCGCTCGATCTCGTCGGTAAGCTTTACGCCGACAAGGGCGATGTGATCGCCGCGCAGTCGCCGACCTATCTTGGCGCGCTCGATGCGTGGCGGCCTCGCTACCCACGCTATCGCCCGATGCTCCTTGAGACGCTCGCCAGCGGCGCCGCAGCCGCGCTCAGCGGCGCGTGCTTTGCCTATACGGTGCCGAACTTCTCCAACCCGACCGGCGCTCTGGTGGACCTTGCCGCGCGCCGCGCGCTTGTCGCCGCCGCCCGTGCCAGTGGCACGCCGCTGGTAGAAGATGACCCCTACGGCGCGCTTTACTACGATGACACGCCGCTGCCGCGGATGATCGAGATCGACGCCGAGGCGCATCCCGCCGCGCGCTATGACGGGCCGGTGATCTATCTTGGCACCGTCTCGAAGGAACTGGCGCCGGGGCTGCGGGTCGGCTGGGTGATCGCCGCGCCCGAGGTGATCGAGCAGCTGACGGTGGTCAAGCAGGGGTCGGATCTGGCCACCAGCAGCCTGTGCCAGCGCATGGTCTGCAGCGCGCTGGAAAACGGGCTGATGGACCGGGTGCGCGGCGCCACGCTGGATACGTATCGGCCGCGCCGCGACGTGCTCTGCGCCGCCGTTGAGGCGCATCTGTCCGAGCATTTCACTTTCACCCGGCCGGTGGGCGGGATGTTTGTCTGGATCACCGCAAAGGATGCGGCGCTTGATACCGATGCTCTGATGCGGGTCGGGTTGGAGCATGGAGTGTGCATCTCGCCCAGTTCGGTCTTTGATCCCGAGGGGCGCGACCGCAGCAGCGCGCGGCTGAACTTCACCGCCAATCCGGCGGAGACACTGGAAGAGGGCGTGCGACGTCTGGCGCGCGCGGTGGCCGCGCTGCGCTGACGCGCAAAGCAATCAGAGCCCTTCGACGCCCGGCGCCCGCGCCGGGCGTTTTCTTTTGCCCGCCCGCTGCAACGGCGCCTTCGCAGGATCGCAGCCGTCCGCGGTAGCGCGGGAGCGGAACCGGCGGCGCATTGGGGACGTTCTGATCACGGGTGAGGGCGTGGCCCCTTAGCCTCCTCGATTGTGCGCGCTGCCCGGCCAGAGTTGGGCCCGAGAGCGGCGGATGACCGTTTCGTGAGGAGCACCCCCCGCTTGTTGTGCCGCGTGACGTGGCTGTCGCGCATTGTCCGGCTACCTGAGCCGAAACCGCCCATCCGACCCAGCCGCCGCCTCCCGGCGCCCGCCAGATAGACAGGAAATGACCATGCCCCCAGATACCGACTTCAACCCGAGCCGCGATGGCGCTCTGTCCGGACCGGCAACCAAAGGCGCGGTCGGACCCATCACCAGCACCGTCAGCCTCACCGTCAATGGCACCACGCACCAGTTGACTGTCGACAACCGCACCACGCTGCTCGACGCGTTGCGCGAGCATCTGCAGCTCACCGGCACCAAGAAGGGCTGCGACCACGGCCAATGCGGCGCCTGCACCTGCAGCGTGAACGGGCAGCGCATCAACTCCTGCCTGTCGCTCGCGGTCATGCATGATGGCGACGAGGTGGAAACCATCGAAGGGCTCGGCGCGCCCGAGGCGTTGGATCCGATGCAGGCAGCCTTTGTCGAGCATGACGGGTTCCAATGCGGCTATTGCACGCCGGGGCAGATCTGCTCGGCCAAATCGGTGCTCGAAGAGATCACGGCGGGCATTCCCAGCCATGTCACGGGCGATCTGACCTCCCGTATCGAAGTCACCGAGGCAGAGATCCGCGAGCGCATGTCCGGCAACATCTGCCGCTGCGGCGCCTATGCCAACATCCTCGCGGCCATCACGCAGGTGGCCGAAGAGCAGAGCGAAGGAGCACGCGCATGAGAGAGTTCTCTTACGAGCGGGCCATCAGCCCCATCGACGCCGTCGCACGCGCCGCCGAGGTCGAGGGTGCCAAGTTCATCGCGGGGGGCACCAATCTTCTCGACCTGATGAAGCTCGAGATCGAAACCCCGGTGCATCTGATTGACGTGAACGGGCTTGGCCTTGATGAGATCACCGAAACCGAAGAGGGCGGGCTGCGTATCGGCGCGCTGGTGCGCAACACCGCTTTGGCCGCAGATGAGCGCATTCGCCGTGACTATCCGGTGCTGACGCGTGCGCTGGTGGCGGGTGCCTCGGGCCAGTTGCGCAACAAGGCGACCACGGCGGGCAACCTGCTCCAGCGCACCCGCTGCCCGTATTTCTATGACACTGCCCAACCGTGCAACAAACGCGCGCCCGGATCGGGCTGCGCGGCGCTGAGCGAGGGGGCGTTTTCGCGCCAGCTTGGCGTCATCGGCACCTCGGATGCCTGCATCGCGACCCACCCATCCGACATGGCGGTGGGGATGCGCGCTCTGGATGCGGTGGTCGAGACCATGAGCCCAAGCGGCGTCACCCGCAGCATCCCGCTCGAAGACTTCCACCTTCTGCCCGGTGACACGCCGGAGCAGGAAACCGTGCTGCGACCCGGCGAGATGATCACTGCGGTGACCCTGCCCGCGCCGGTGGGCGGCGTGCACAAATACCATAAGGTCCGCGACCGGGCGTCTTATGCCTTTGCGCTGATCTCGGTGGCGCTGATCCGCCAGCCCGATGGCACCGGGCGCGTGGCGCTGGGGGGCGTCGCGCCCAAGCCGTGGCGTTCTGCCGAGGCGGATGCGGAACTGCCCAAAGGCGCAGAGGCCGTCATGGCGAAGCTGCTGGAGGGCGCGCGCCCGTCCGAGGAGAACGCCTTCAAGATCACCCTGGCGACGCGCACGCTCGCCGCCATGCTGGCAGAGGAGTGAGATCATGAAATTCGATCAACCCGCCGGAAAGAACATCTTTGACAATGCCCGCTACGTCGGACGCCCGGCCACGCGCATCGACGGCCCGCTGAAGGTCTCGGGGCGCGCGCCTTACGCCTATGAGCGCCACGATGTGGCCGAGGGGCAGCTTGTGGGCTACCCGGTGGTCTCGACCATCGCGCAGGGCCGGATCACCGAGATGGACACCGCCGCCGCCGAGGCCGCGCCCGGAGTTGTCGGCGTTGTCACCACGCTGGAGGTCGGCGAGATGCCCACGCCTTCTGGCATGCACACCGCGCCGCTCTTTGGCGGTGCCGAGATCTGGCACTACCATCAGGCCATCGCGGTGGTGGTGGCGGAAAGCTTCGAGCAGGCGCGGGCCGCCGCCGCGCTGGTGAAGGTCGACTATGAGGTCACCAAGGGCAGTTTCGATCTCGAAGCGGTCTGGCAGCAGAAGAAGGGCGACAGTTCCGACCCGGTGTCCCGCGTCGGCGATTTCGAAGCCGCCTTTGAGGCTGCCGATGTGACGCTCGAGCAGGAATACCGCACCCCCAGCCACAGCCACGCGATGATGGAGCCCCACGCCAGCATCGCCGAATGGCAGGACGGCAAGCTGACGGTCTGGACGTCGAACCAGATGATCGAATGGGACCGCCAGTCGCTTGCCACCACGCTGGAAATGGACGCGGGCGACATCCGGGTCGACAGCCCCTATATCGGCGGCGGCTTCGGGGCGAAGCTGTTCCTGCGCGCTGATGCGGTCATGGCGGTGCTGGCGGCGCGCAAGCTGCAAAGGCCGGTGAAGGTCATGCTGCCGCGGCCCATGGTGATGAACAACACCACGCACCGCGCCTCGACCATTCAGCGCATCCGCATCGGGGCCGAGGCGAGCGGCAAGATCACCGCCATCGCCCATGAGGCGATCTCGCACACGCTGCCCGGTGGCTCGGGCGAGGACGCGGTGGACCAGACCCGCAAGTTCTATGCCGGGGACAATCGGCTGATCGTCAAACATCTGGCCGAGATGCATCTGCCCGAGGCCAACGCCATGCGCGCACCGGGCGAGGCTTCGGGGCTGATGGCGCTCGAGATCGCGATGGATGAGATGGCCGAGAAGCTGGGCATGGACCCGGTGGAGTTCCGCGCCATGAACGACACGCAGGTCGATCCCGAAGAGCCGGAGAAGAGCTTTTCCGACCGGCATTTCGTCGAATGTCTGCGTGAGGGGGCCAAGGCTTTTGGCTGGGATCAGCGCAACACTGCGCCGGGCGCGACGCGGGATGGGCAATGGCTCATCGGGCATGGCGTCGCAGGGGCCTACCGCGGCGGGCCGGTGATGAAGTCCGGCGCGCGGCTGCGCTTGCAGGACACGGGCCGGATCATCGTCGAGACGGATATGACCGACATCGGCACCGGGTCTTACACGATCCTTGCGCAGACCGTGGCAGAGACCATGGGGGTCGATCTGGATGCGGTTGACGTCCGTCTTGGCGACAGCGCCTTCCCGGTCTCCGCAGGCTCGGGCGGGCAGTGGGGGGCGGCCAGCGCCACCGCGGGTGCCTATGCCGCCTGCGTTGCGCTGCGCGCGCAGATCGCTGGCAAGCTGAAGGTCAATGACGCCGACACGCTCAGCTTTGCGGGCGGCTCGGTCAGCACCGGAGAGATCGAGGTGACGCTCGCCTCGCTGGCAGCGGATGGAGAGCTGGTCGCCGAGGACAGCATGGAGTTCGGCGGCACCCGCGACGCGCATGTGGTCTCGACCTTCGCGGCGCATTTCGTCGAACTGGGCGTGCATGTGGGCACCGGCGAGATCCGGCTGCGCCGGATGCTGGCAGCCTGTGACGCTGGGCGCATCCTCAACCCGATCACCGCGCGCAGTCAGGTGATCGGCGGCATGGTGATGGGCGTCGGCGCCGCGATGATGGAGGATATGGCGATCGACACCGGCCGTGGGTACTTCCCGGCGCATGACCTCGCCGGCTACGAGGTGCCCGTGCATATGGACATCCCCGCGCAGGAGGTGCTGTTCCTCGACACGCTCGACGAGATCGCCTCGCCGCTCAAGGCCAAGGGCGTCGGCGAGCTTGGCCTTTGCGGTGTCGCGGCCGCTGTGGCCAACGCGGTCTATAACGCCACCGGCGTGCGGGTGCGCGACTATCCGATGACGCTCGATAAGTATCTCGATCAGCTGCCGGCGGTTTGATCTCCTCCGCCCTGATCGAGCGCCGCGCCAGCCCTTCTCTGGCGCGGCATTTTCATTCTGGGTGAGTACATCCCGGGTAGGGGATCTTGAGCCAACACGCGGCAGTGGACCCCGCCGGAAAAGAGGCTCTGTGCGCGACATACTCTCGGGCAATACGGCCTCAGCCGGTGCGCTTCATCACCCGACGGTGTTCTTTGAACAGCGAAGACTGGCGGTAGCGGCTCTTGCCCGTCACCTCCGCGCCAAGCCAGCCCGGACGTTCGAAGGGGGTCTCTTCGGTGGCAAGCTCCAGTTCTGCGACAATCAGCCCTTCATGCACCCCGTGATATTCATCGACGGTCCAGACATCCGCGCCTTCGGGCACGAAATGCCGGGTCTTGCGCAACACTTCGCCGTCGCAATGCTGCTCCAGCAGCGTCAGCCCGTCGCCATGCGGGATCTCATATTCGAATTCATCGCGGGTGAGGCCGGACTTCGGCCCCTTCACGCTGAGCGTGGCGCGATCATCGTAAAAGCGCACCCGCACTTTGCGTCCGTCGCGGAACGCCAGCAGGCCATCGCGTATCTCAACCTTATGGGTCGCGACGCGGCGCCAGTCACCCGAGGCGACGAGGAATTTACGCTCGATTTCCTTGGCCATGGCTGGTCCGCGGTGTCTGCTCCGAGGCGGCGAGTCGCGCGCAGTCTCCCAGCCTTGCCAAAGATTAACAAGGCCGGGATTGTCACAGCTGCGCGGATCGGCTGCCGTGCCAAGATGGCCCGGCTTAGGTGCCCCGCTCAGACGGCAGGTGCCGGTTTCTTCTGCACCACATAGATGTGCTCGCAGGCCAGAACCACCTCATCGCGCTGGTTGAGCACCTGCACCGTCTCGAACAGCTTGCCCGACTGCGGGCGCTTTGGGTCGTCCTCTTTGCGCGCGGCGGTGACGCGGGTGCGGATGGTGTCGCCGATGAACACGGGCCGCACGAAGCGCAGCCGGTCGTAGCCATAAGAGAAGGAAAGCGGGTTGATCTCGGTCGCCGTCAGCCCAACCCCAATGGCAAAGATCATCGTGCCATGGGCGATGCGCCCGCCAAACTCGGATTTGGCCATGAACTCGGCGTCCATGTGATGCGGAAAGAAATCGCCGGTGTGCCCAGCGTGGACGACGAAATCGGTCTCGGTGATCGTGCGGCCATAGGTCTCGCGGCTCTCGCCGATCTCGATCTCTTCAAGGTAGCGGGGACGTTCCATCACGGGGTCTCCTGAATGGGGGTCAGCGGCGCGGCAGAGGCGGCATAGCAGGCCTCGACCAGCGCCATGGTGCGCCAGCCATCCGCGACAGGGGCGATCAGCGCCTCTTCTCCGGCGGCGGCGCGCTGCAGATTGTGCATGCGGGCGGTGAAGCTTTCGGTGAACCACGAGCCGGTGAGCGGGATCGTTTGCCAGCCGCTGCCGTCGTTGATCTCCAGCACGTCGGGCTCGCCCTTGGGGTAGTCGAGGTTCACGCCCAGCTTCATATAGGCCGCGCCCTTGGTGCCCGCGACGCGCAGCTCGCAGGCCTGATGCGGGCGCCCGAAGTCCCAGTCGTGGTTGACCGAAAGCAGGCAGCGCAACTCGGGGCCGTAATCGAGGATCGCCGCAGTGCGTGTCTGCGCGACGGCGTGGCTCGGATGACCGAGCGTGCGTGCCGAGACGCCCTTTGGGTCGCCCACGAGGTGCCGGATGAGATCGAGGTAATGGATCGAATGCATGGCGATCTCGATCCGCGGCAACCCCTCGAGAAAGGTCCAGAGGCCCCACGGCGTCGCCAGCACGCCATGCATCTCGATATCGACCACCTGACCCAGCAGGCCCTTGTCGATGGCGTCCTTCAGCGCCACCGCCATGGGGGCAAAGCGCAGTTGGAAGTTCATCGCCGCCAGCAGATCGCGCTCGCGGCAGATGCGCAGCGCCTCTGTCGCGCCTTCCAGCGTGCTGCCCATGGGCTTTTGGATCAGCACCGGCGCGCCTTTCGGCAGTTGGGCAAGGATCCCGGCATGGGCATCGGGCGGCGTGGCAAGGTCAAAGAGCGCATCCGGCACCGCCAACGCCTCTTCGGCAGAGAGCGCCCGTGTGCCATGTTCGGCGGCCAGCGCCTCGGCCTTGGCATGATCGGGGTCGGTGATCCCGGCCACCTCATAGCCGCCTGCGGCCCATGCGGGCAGATGCGCGTCGCGCACGATCGAGCCCGCGCCGAAGATGACGATCGGGCGGCGGGTGCCGGGTGCGGTCCAGTCTTGTTTCAGCGTGTCCATCTTCGCTCCTCAGCCGCGCAGGGTCAGCCCGGTCTCGGCGTCGAAGAGATGCGCGCGCGACAGATCGAGATGGAAACGCAGCATCTCGCCGCGCTTCACGCTGCGTGGGTTCAGCATCCGCGCCGTCCAGCTTTGGCCGCCCAGTTCGGTGAACAGCAGCGTCTCATTGCCCAGCGGCTCGGACAGCATCACCGGCAGGTCGCGGCTTTCGACCGCGTGGCCGCTTTCGCTGTGGATGCCATGCCCCTCGGGATAGACGTCATCGGGGCGCAGCCCCAGCACCACACGCCGTCCTTCGGCCACATTGAAGGCGGGCGGCACGGGCAGGGTGGTGCCATCGTCCATATGCAGCGCGCCGCCTGTCACCACCGCTTCGGCCATGTTCATCGGCGGGGAGCCAATGAAGCTGGCGACGAAACGCGAGGCGGGGCGGTTGAACACCTCGTCCGGGCTGCCAACCTGCTCGATTACACCGCCGCGCATGATGACGATGCGGTCGGCGAGGGTCATCGCCTCGATCTGGTCGTGGGTGACATAGACCACCGTGGAGCCGAGCCGCGCGTGCAACTGCTTGATCTCGGTGCGCATCTGGCCGCGCAGCTTGGCGTCGAGGTTCGACAGCGGCTCGTCGAACAGGAACACGTCCGGGTCGCGCACGATGGCCCGGCCCATGGCGACACGCTGGCGCTGGCCACCCGAAAGCTGCGCCGGGCGGCGCTCCAGCAGCGGCTCGATGTCGAGGATGCGCGCGGCCTCGTTCACGGCGGTGTCGATAGTGGCGGCATCTCGCCCGGCGATCTTTAGCGAGAAGCCCATGTTCTCGGCCACCGTCATATGCGGGTAAAGCGCGTAGGATTGGAACACCATCGAGATGTTGCGATCCCGCGGCGGCAGGTCGTTGACCACCCGCTCGCCGATGCGCAGCTCGCCGCCCGAGATGTCCTCGAGCCCGGCGATCATCCGCAGCGTGGTGGATTTGCCGCAGCCCGACGGGCCGACGAGCGCGACAAACTCGCCATCGGCGACGTCGAGGTCGATGCCCTTTACCGCGTGGAAGGCACCGTATTTCTTGTCGAGTGTGGATAGGGTGAGCGTGGCCATGTCTTATCCCTTGATCGCGCCCGAGGTCAGGCCCGAGACGAGGTGCTTTTGCACCGCATAGGTCAGAAGAAGCGCCGGAATGATCATCACCACGGCGAGCGCGCACATGCCGCGCCAGTCGATGGTGAATTCGGCGGTGTAATCCAGCAGACCCACGGGAAGGGTCTTGCTGTCGGTGGAACGGGTGAGCTGGCTGGCCAGCGCAAACTCGTTCCACGAGGTGAGGAAGGCGAAGATGCCAGCGCTGGCGATGCCGGGACGGGCGAGCGGGAACTCGACCTGCCAGAAGGCCTGCCAGCGGGTGCAACCGTCGATCTGCGCCGCCTCGGCCAGATCGCGCGGGACCTGCCGGAAGAAGCCGTCGATCAGCCAGATCGTGAAGGGCACGTTGAGCGCCACATAGGCGATGATCATGCCTGCGTGCGTGTCGATCAGCCCGGTCTTGGCGTAGAGAAAGAACAGCGGCAGCGACAGCGCGATGCCGGGCACCGTACGGGTCAGCATCAGCCCGAGGAACCACGCCGACTTGCCCTTGAAGCGGTAGCGCGCAAAGGCGTAGCCGCCGGACATGCCGATCGCCAGCGAGATCACCGTCGAGGTGACGGCGATGATCACCGAGTTGCGGAAGTACTCGATCACCGGGATGCCGCCCTGACCGACGCCAGAAAACATGTCGACATAGGCATCGAACGACAGCTCGCGCGGGATCCAGACCGGCGGCTTGGCCATGATCTCGACCGTCGGGCGCAGCGAGTTCAGCACGATCCACAGACCCGGCAGGCAGATGATCATCATCGAGATGAACAGCGCGATGTTGAGAGCCCAGGCCGAGCTGCGTTTTTTCAGTCTTGCAGAAGTGTTCTCGTCCATCACCAGTCCGCCGCGACTTGCGCCCGGGCCTTGCCGAGCTTGGAGAAGAAATATGCCGTGAAGGCGACCGAGAGCAGGATCGCCACATAGGCCATGGCGTTGGCCATCCCCATGCGCGCGTCCGAATAGGCGGTGCGGGCGATCAGCGTCCACAGCACCTCGGTCCGGCCCGCCGGGCCGCCGTCGGTCATGATCTTGATGATGTCATAGGCCCGCGCCACGTCGAGGCTGCGGATGGTCATCGCGATGAAGGCGAAGGGCATCAGGAAGGGCCATGTGACATAGCGGAAGGTCTGCCACGGCGTACAGCCGTCGACCCGTGCGGCCTCTTGCGGCTCGCGCGGCATGGCCATCAGCCCGGCAAGGATGAAAATCGCGAAAACGGCGGTGGAGGACCAGATCTCGGCCACGGTGATGGCGATGAAGGCCAGCTTGCCGTCGATCAGCCACGGGATCGCCTGATCGGTCAGCCCCAGCGATTGCAGCGCGTTGTTCACCAGACCGACGTTGTCGTTGAACATGAACTTGAACTGAAAGCCGACGAGGATCGGCGAGAACATCATCGGGAACATCAGGATGGTGCGCAGCACGCGCTGGCCTCGGGTCTGACGGTCCACCAGCAGCGCAAGGCCAAGGCCGATCAGCATCTCGAGGTTCAGCGCCACGGTCAGCAGCAGCACGGTGCGCCCGAAGGCGATCCAGAAATCCATGTCGCCAAAGATGCGCTGGTAATTGCGAAAGCCGATAAAGCTGTAGACGGACTCGGGTTTGGTCAGGCGGAAGGGGGTAAAGCTCGACCACAGCGACAGCGCCAGCGGCAGCACGACGACCGCGGCCAGCACGATCACCGCCGGCAGCAGCAGCACAATATGAGGGGGGAGGCGCGAGGCCTTCATCGTTGTCTCCTGTCAGGGGAAGCGGGCCGCGCGGACGCGGCCCGTGGCAGGGATTACGCCGGGCGGCTCAGAGCTCGCCCGCGTCTTCGAGCACGTAGGTCGCCTCTTCGGCGGCCGTGTCGAGCGCGTCTTGCGCGCTCTTGTCGCCAAGGATCGCGGCCTGCAGTTCGGGGTAGAGCACGTTGGTGATCTCGATCCAGCTGGGAGTCTTCGGCACCGCAAATGCGGTCTCGGCACCGGTTTGGAACGCCTGCAGCACTTCGGTGCGATAGGCGTCGCCTTCGGCTTCGGCGATCACATGCTCCCAGACGGACGTGCGCGAGGGCAGGGGCCCAGCGGCGCTTTCCAGCTTCTGGCTGTCTTCATTGGTCAGGAACCAGACCAGCGACGCGGCGGCCTCGGGGCTCTCGCAGTCCTGCGTCACCGAGAAGCCGTGGAAGCCCGACCATCCAGAGCGAATGCCCGCCGAGCCCTTGGGCGGCGGTGCGACGCCCACGTTGCCCGCCACTTTCGAGGCTTCGGGATCGTTGAAGAACCCGGCCCAGCCCGGCCAGTCGAGGTTCAGCGCTACGGTGCCCGAGGCAAAACCCTGACCCAGATCGTCCCACAGGTAGTTCGGCACGCCCGCAGGCACGGCCTTGGCTGCATAGAGGTCGATGAACCAGTTCAGCGCTTCGACGCCCGCCTCGGAGTTGAACGCGGGCGCGCCATCGGCGTCGAGGAACTCGCCACCATTGGCCACGAGGATCTCGTAGAAGCGCCCGGCGATGGCCTCTTCCTTGCCCGCATATTGCGTGCCGTAGAAATTCGGCGCGTCGGCAAAGAATTTCGCCTGATCGGCGACCTGCTCCCAAGTATCCGGCACCGCGAGCGGATAGCCGTATTCCGCCTCGAAGGCCTCGGCCTTGGCGGTGTCTTCGTAAAGGCTCTTTTGGTAATAAAGCGCCGAGACGTCGAACTGCGCGCGCGGCAGCATCACCAGCTTGCCGTCCAGCGTGGCGGCCTCAATGTTGCCCGCCACGAAATCGGCCAGCGCTTCGTCGGGCAGATACTCGCGCAGGTCGACATAGATGCCGGGGTATTGCGGGGCAAAGGACGAATGGTTCGAGCCGACGCACCAGCCGAGCTGGCCGGTGGCGATGTCGGATTTGATCTCCCGGTCAAGCTCGAAGTGGTTCTTCTTCGAGATCACCTCGACCTTGGCGCCCGTCGCCTTCTCCCATTCGGCGATGCGCGCATAAAGCGGCTCATACTGCTGGCCGCCGATCAGCTTGGCCTCGATGGTGACGCCCTCAAAGCTGCCGGGCAGATCCTGCGCGGCGGCCGCGCTGGCAAGCGCCAGCACCGCCGCGGAGGCGGTGGTCAGATATTTCATGGTTCTCCTCCCTGAAAATCCGCGAGACAAAATTTGCTCACTTATGGATAATCTATTTATATGCAAATACCGACCGTGCCCGCCTGTCAAGGTTTTCCGCTGGATGTGCAGAGGGTATTCTTATATGAATGACGAAATTCACAGAGAGCAGAATGACCGACACCGCTGACCGTTACCGCGCACCGGCCCTCGACAAGGGGCTCGATATTCTCGAGCTGCTGGCGGGGATCGAAGGCGGGCTCACCCAGTCCGAGATCGCCAAGGCGCTCGGACGGTCCCCCAATGAATTCTACCGCATGCTCGAACGCCTCGCGCGGCGCGGCTATGTCGCGCGGGTCGAGGGGGATCGCTATGCGCTGACGCTGAAGATGTTCGGCATGGCGCAGTTTCATGCCCCGACGCGTCGGCTGGCCTCGCTGGCCACGCCGCTGCTGCGCGATCTGTCCGAACGCACCCGGCAGGCGAACCAGCTGGTGGTCTTCGACCGGGGCAATGCCGTGGTCATCGCCCAGCAGGAAGCGCCGGGCTACTGGGGCATCTCAATCCGCGTCGGCAGCCACATCAACCTGTTCGACACCGGCTCGGGCAACGTGCTGCTGGCCTTCGCCAGCCCCGAGCGGCGGCAGATGATGGTGGCCGAAAACCGCGACACCGGCGCCCCGGCGCGCGACATCCCGCCCGAACTCGAGTCGCGCTTCGAGATCGTGCGCGCGCGCGGCTATGAGGTGAAACCCTCGGCGCAGACCGTCGGCGTGACCAACCTGTCCGCGCCGGTGCTCGCGCCGGGCGGCGAGGCGATTGCCGCCGTGACCATCCCCTATCTGCCGCTGGTGGACAGCGAAGGCGCGCCCAGCCCGGAAGAAGCGACCGAGGCGTTGCTGGAAACCACCGCCGCCCTGTCGCGCTTTGCCGGCAATGGGGCTGAGGGGGAGACATTCGCATCTGAATGATTCATTCTTGGGTGAATGCATCACTCAGGGAGGACTTCATGTCGGACGATGCGATCCTGGACAGCCATCTGCACCTCGTGAACCGTGCGCGGCTGGAGTACCCGTGGTTGTCGGGCGCCCCGGCGCTCGACCGCGACTGGCCACTCGAGACCTATGCGCAGGAGGCGCGGCGCCTCGGCATCACCGGTGCGCTGCACATGGAGGTGGATGTCGCCGACGCGCAGATCGAGGCCGAGACGCAGTGGCTCGAGGAGGTGGCGCAGCAGGGGGGCTTTCCGCTCTTGGGGGTGATCGCCGCCTGCCGCCCCGAGGCAGAGGATTTCCCGGAGTTCCTCGACCGCGCGGCGTCCCGGTCGCTGGTGGTGGGGTTCCGCCGTCCGCTGCATGTGGTGCCCGACGCGCTGTCGCAGACCGAGACCTTCCGCGCGAACCTGCGCCTGCTGGCGGAGAAGGACCTTCCGTTCGATCTCTGCGTCTTGGCACGTCAGTTGCCGCTCGCCATCGACCTGGTGGACGCCGCGCCGAATGTGCGCTTCGTGCTCGATCATTGCGGCGTTCCGGATATCGCCGGGGGTGGCTGGGAGCCATGGGCGGAGGCACTCACGGATCTCGCGCGGCGTCCGAACGTCAGCGCCAAGATCTCGGGCGTGATCGCCTATGGCGGCGAGGACTGGACGCTGGACGAGTTGCGCCGCTGGGTCGAACACACCACCCAGAGCTTTGGGCCGGATCGCATCTGCTGGGGCGGGGATTGGCCGGTCTGCACCTTGGGCGGCGGGCTCTCCACTTGGGTGGCGGCCACACGGGCGATCGTCTCCGGGTGGAGCGGGGATGAGCGCGCCGCGCTTTACAAGGGCAACGCGGCGCGCATCTGGAAGCTCTGAGCGGGCTCAGAAGGTCGCGGCGAAAAGCTGGTCGAGGTCGTCCATGGCGGCCTCGAATGCCCCGTCCTTCAGCGCCGCGTTGATCCGCTCGGAGGCCGCCTGCTGGAACGGCATGTAGCCGTCGTGGCGGGGCCGCATCCACGCCGTATCCAGCGTTGCCAGCGTGCCCGAATAGAAACTGCCCGCACCCGCATCGACCGCTGCCGAGGTCCATGCATCCCGGTGCCCGGCTTGACCGCCCGCACTGGCCCAAAGCCCCGCCTGCGCCTCGGGTCCCGCGGCATGGCGGGCAAAGGCGATGGCCGCCTCGGGGTGCTGACCGAAGGCCGAGACCGCCAGCCCGGTGCCCCCGAGCGCGCTGCCCTTCGGGCCGGCGCCGGGCGCGGCCTCGGGGATGTCATGGAAGGTCACGCGGTGCGGCTTGGCGCCCGGCAGCGCGTAGCTGATGTAGCCATAGATCAGCGGCGCGCAGGCGATGCGGTCGCTTTGCGCCATATGCGCCAGCACTTCGATCGGGTCCATCTCATAGCAGGCCGGATCGACCCGCTGCGCCAGATCCCGCAGCAGCGCCAGCGCGTCCCGCCCTCCGGCGCGATCCACGAACGGCGCGTTTTGCGTGACGCGGCACGGATGCCCGAGGTTGGCGCAGAGCGTGTAGAAACTCATCAGCACATGCGGCGGTCGCAGCGGGATCATCACGCGGCCCTCGGCGGCAAGCCGCATCACCGCGTCCCAATCCGCCACCGGCGCGCAAAGATCGGGCCGTACCGCCTGCACCTGCGCGGCGGCATCCACCGGCCACGCCCATTGCTGGCCGTCCCATGTGTAGCTCTCGAACGAATGGCCCAGCGAGCCTTGGGCGATCTCGGGGGCCTCCGGCAGCGGCACGAGGCAGCCTTCCTGAGTGATCTGCCCGACATGCGGATGGTCGATGATGATCAGGTCGTAGGCCTTGGCCAGATCCAGCACCGGGTAACTCTCGAAATCCTGCAGCGAGCGGCGGTCCCACGTGATGCGCACGCCCTGCGCGGTCTCCCACTCCTGCGACAGTGCGGCAAGCGGGTCGTAACCACGCGGGTGATCCCAGGTCATGCCCTTGAGGGTGATCATAGTCCGAATTCCTCCCGGATGAGGCGTGAGTGCTCGCCGACCCGCGGCGCGGCCCGCGCCGTTTGCGGGCGGCAGCCGTTGATGGTGAGCGGGGCGCGGGTGGTGTCGATGCGCACGCCGTCGTCGCGGCTGACGGTCTGCAGCAGGTCGAGCCGCTTGAACGCCTCGGCCTCCATCAGCCCCGACCAGTCCAGCACTTCCGAGCACCAGATGTCGGCGGGCTGCAGGATCGCCAGCCATTCGGCGACGGTCTTTTCGGCCACTCGCTCGGCAATCCGGGTTTTTATGGCGTCGCGGGCAGAGAAAGCGTCGCGCGGCGGGCGCCCGGCCAGATCCGGCAGGTTCATCAACTCGGCGAGCCGGTCCAGCGGGGTCATCGCCAGCGCCAGATGACCGTCCTTCGCGGCATAGACGCCGTAAGGCGCGCCCAGATAGGCATGCGCGCCGTTGATCTCCGAGCGCTGCGGCATGCGCCGCCCGTCATTGAGCCATGTGGTCAGCACTTCGAACTGCAGATCGACCAGCGCCTCAAGCAGGCTGGTCTCGACATGCCGCCCGATGCCGTCGATGCCGCGCCGCACCAGCGCCGCCAGAATGCCCTGCGATAGCGCCACGCCGGCGAACATATCGCCCACCGCCAGCCCCATGGGCACCGGCCCCTGCGCGGCGTCGCCGGTCAGCCACATCAGCCCCGAACGCGCCTGCGCCAGCAGGTCCTGTCCGGGGAATTTCACCCAAGGCCCATCGTCGCCATAGCCCGAGATCGAGCCATAGACGAGCCGCGGGTTGAGCGCATGCATCTCCTCCCAGCCGACCCCGATGCGCGCCGCAACGCCGGGGCGGAAGTTCTGGATCATCACGTCGGCTTTGCTCACCAGCTTGCGCAGTGCGGCAAGATCGGCGGGGTCCTTGAGGTCGAGCGCGAGGCTCTCTTTGCCGCGGTTGATGGCGTGAAAGATCGTCGAGTCGCCGCCGATCTCCGTGTCCGACAGATAGAGGTGCCGCGACAGATCCCCGGCGCCCGCGCGCTCGATCTTGATTACCCGCGCGCCGAGGTCCGCCAGCCGCAGCGAGCAATAGGGCCCCGAGAGAAACTGGCTCAGATCGACCACCAGCAGCCCGTCCAGCGGCCGCTCCGGCGCCACCTGCGCGGGGCTCGATGTCTCTGTGGGCGGGGGCGTGGCGGTCATGGCGCTCTCATTCTTCTGTGAAAGATATCTCCACATATGAATGACCGCTGCGGGGGGCTCCCGTCAAGCCCATTGCGCCGCGCGGCGCTTGCCCCGCTCAAGCGGCATGCTATGACGGCCCCCATGCGCTACGACACACCGCTCATTCCCGCCCGCCTGCTGCGCCGCTACAAACGCTTTCTGGCCGATTGCACGCTGCCCGACGGGCGCGAGATCACCGCCCATGTGGCCAATCCCGGCAGCATGCTGGGGCTCGCCGATCCGGGCGCGAAGATCTGGCTGGAGCCGAACGACGATCCCAAGCGCAAGCTCAAATTCGCGTGGCGGCTCTTGGAGCATGAGAGCGGCGCCTTCGCCGGTGCCTTCACGGGCGTCGACACGGGCGCGGCCAACCGGGTTCTGCGCGCCGGGCTCGAGGCGGGGCAGGTGCCGGGGCTCGAGGGCTATGAGACCGTCCGGCCCGAGGTGAAATACGGCGAAAAGAGCCGGATCGATTTCCTGCTCTCAGGTCCGGGCCGCCCGGATTGCTATGTCGAGGTGAAATCGGTGACTCTGTCACGCCAGCCGGGTCTTGCCGAGTTTCCCGACAGCGTCACGGCGCGCGGCACCAAGCATCTGGGCGAGTTGAGCCAGATGGTGGCGCAGGGGCATCGCGCGGTGATGCTCTATCTTGTGCAGCGCACCGATGCGCGCGAGGTGACGCTTGCCGCAGACATCGATCCGGCTTACGCGCGCGCCTTTGCTGCCGCGCATGCGGCGGGTGTCGAGGTGCTGACCATGGGCTGCGACATCAGCCCCGAGGGGATCAGCCTCGCCGCACCTCTGCCGTTCCGCGCGCCCTGAGCAGGACACCGGGCTTCGTCTAGATCGAAATATCCCGGGGGAGGCCGCGCGCAGGCGCGGACGGGGGCAGCGCCCCCATCCGCTGGTTCGGGCTCAGACGAGCTGTGACTTGGGCATTTCACCGCCCTGATTTTCACCGCCCCGATTTTCGCTCTTCTCTCCTGCGTCCTTGTCTTTGGAGATATGCAGCGTGCGGGTCGGGAAGGGGATGTCGACGCCATTGGCATCCAGCGCCTCTTTGACCTTGCGCTTCATATCGGCCTGATACTGGAAGTAATCGCCGCTCGCGACCCAGACGCGCACCAGAAAATCGACCGAGCTGTCGTTGAGGTTGTTGACCTGAATGAAGGGCGCGGGCTCGTTCATCGAGCGGGCGTCGCCCATGATCGTGTCGCGGATCACCTGCTCGGCCTGCGCGAGATTGGCACCATAGCCGACGCCAAAGGTCCACTCGGCGCGGCGGGTGTCGTAGACCGAATAGTTCTCGATCACATTGCCCCAGACCTCGGAGTTCGGGATGATGATCTGCGAGTTGCCGATGCTGGCCAGTTCGGTGGTGTTGAGCGTGATGTCCTTCACCGTGCCCGACTGCCCGGCAACCGAGATGAAATCCCCCAGCTTGATCGGGCGGAAAATGATGATCATCACCCCGGCGGCGACATTCGACAGCGTGCCCTGCAGCGCAAGCCCGATGGCAAGGCCCGCAGCACCCAGCGCGGCGATGATCGAGGTGGTCTGAACGCCGAAGGTGTTGAGCACGATCAGCACTGTGAAGATCAGCACCGTATAGCGCGCGATATTGCCAAGGAAGTTGAACAGCGTGTCGTCGAGCTTCGGGCTGCGCGCCGCCATGGCGGTGATCCGGCCCTTGACCCAGCGGCCAATAAAGAGACCGATCAGCAGCAGCACGATCGCCGCCACCACATTGCCCAGCATCTGCGCCAGATAATCCAAGGTGAACACATCCGACAGCGACGTGCCGTTGTAGATCTCGGTGTTGAGTACTTCGTTGATGCTGTCCATCGTCCCTCGTTATCCCTTTTCTCGCGTCTGTGCGCGTCTTATCATCACGTTATGCCGTGCCAGTGGGCGCAGCGGCGTGGCGCCGTGCATAACGCGCCCGCGCGGCATTGCGTTCCCCTGCCATCCTCTGGCAATGCAGCACAACACGCATTAAGTATTGAAGGGAAGAGACCCATGGAGCGCCCCGTCTTGCGAAATGACACGAGCGGCCGTCTCACCCGCGACGGCATCCGCATTCACGAAACCGGCGATTTTGCTGGCATGCATAAGGCCGGCGAGCTTGCCGCGCGCATTCTCGACGATCTCGCACCGCTGGTCTATCCGGGCCAGACGACCGGGGCGATCGACGATTTCATCCGCACTGCGGTGGAAGAGGCGGGCGCGACCTCGGCGACGATCGGCTACAAGGGCTATCAGCACGCCAGCTGCATCTCGATCAACCACGTGGTCTGCCACGGCATTCCGGGCGAGAAGAAGCTGAAGGACGGCGATATTCTCAACGTCGACGTGACGGTCATCGTCGATGGCTGGTACGGCGATACCAGCCGGATGTATGTGGCCGGAAAGCTCTCGCGCAAGGCCGAGCGGTTGATCCAAGTGACCCACGACTCGCTGATGCTGGGCATCGAGGCGGTCAAGCCGGGCAACACGTTCGGCGACATCGGCCATGCCATCCAGAGCTACGTCGAGGCGCAGCGCATGTCGGTGGTGCGCGATTTCTGCGGCCATGGTCTGGGCCGGGTGTTCCACGCGGCGCCTAACGTGCTGCACTATGGCCGCGCGGGCTCGGGTCCGGTGCTCGAAGAGGGCATGTTCTTCACCATCGAGCCGATGGTGAACCTCGGACGCCCCGAGACCAAAGTGCTGGCCGACGACTGGACCGCGGTGACCCGCGATAAATCGCTCTCGGCGCAGTTCGAGCATTCGGTTGGCGTGACTGCCGATGGGGTCGATATCTTCACCCTCTCGCCGGGCGGCAAGTTCCACCCGACCTGGGGCTGATAGAAGAAAGACCGGGCGCGCTCTCGCAGAGCGGCGCCCGGCTCTTGTCTCACCGCATCACGAAGGGGTTCGACATGGGCTCGGCCGAGGTGTTGATCCATGTGGTGCGGGTGCGCGTGTAGTCCTTGATGGCCTCCATCCCCGCCTCGCGCCCATAGCCGGAGTCGCCAAAGCCGCCGAAGGGCGCGATGGGCGAGATCGCCCGATAGGTGTTCACCCAGCAGATGCCAGCCCGCAACCGCCCCGAGACCCGATGGGCGCGGGCGAGGTTTTGCGTGAATACCCCCGAGCCCAGCCCGTAGAGGCTGTCGTTGGCCAGCGCGATGGCCTCTTCCTCGGTGTCGAAAGGCAGCAGCGACATGACCGGGCCGAACATCTCGGTGGTCAGCGTCGCGGTCTCGGGCGTGGCGCATTCCACCAGCGTCGGCGCCATGTAATGGCCCGCGCGCTCCAGCGCCGCGCCGCCGAAGCGGAGGATGGCGCCCTGTGCCTGTGCCTCGCTCAGCGTCTTCGCGATCAGATCCACCTGCGCCCGCGTGCAGAGCGGCCCCATGTGGCTGCTCGCGTCGAGAGGATCGCCGACGATGATGCCCTGCGCCTTTTCGGTGATCTTGGCCACCAGCGCCTCAAAGATGCTCCGCTGCACCAGACCGCGCGAGCCCGCCACGCAGCTTTGCCCCGAGGCCCCGAAATTGCCCGCGATCAGCGCATTGGCCGCGCCATCGAGGTCAGCGTCCTCGAAGACGAGGATCGGGGATTTGCCGCCCAGTTCCAGCGTGGTGACCGCGAAATTCTCGGCCGAGTTGCGGATCACATGGCGCGCGGTGTCCGGCCCGCCGGTAAAGGCGATGCGGTCCACATCGGGATGGCTGGTGAGTGGGATGGCGCAGCCCTTGGCATCGCCGGTGATCACCGAGACCACGCCCGGCGGAAAGCCCGCCTCGTGGATCAGCCGGGCAAACTCCAGCATCGGCACGGGCGCCACTTCGGACGCCTTCAGCACCACCGTGCAGCCTGCCGCCAGCGCCGGACCGAGCTTTGTGGCGGTAAGGAACATCTGCGCGTTCCACGGCACGACGGCAGCAACCACGCCGATCGGCAGGGGCCTTGTGAAGACATGCATGTCGGGCTTGTCGATGGGCAGCACCGCGCCCTCGATCTTATCGGCGAGCCCCGCGTAATAGCGGTAATAGTCGGCAACATAGGCGGTCTGGCTGGCGGTCTCGGCCAGCAGTTTGCCGCTGTCGGTGGTCTCCAGCCGCCCAAGCACCTGCGCATTGGCCTCGACCAGATCGGCCAGCCGGTAGAGCAGCTTGCCGCGCGCGGTCTGGCTGAGGTCGCGCCATTCGGGCGCATCAAGCGCCCGCCGCGCGGCACAGACGGCGCGGTCCACATCGCGGGGCGTTGCGCAGGCAAAGCTGGCCCAGTCTTCGCCGCTGGCAGGGTTCTCTGAGCGCATCACCTGCGCGGCGCTGCCCTCGCAGAAGGTGCCGTCGATGTAGAGCGGATAGTGGGGAAGGTCGGTCATGGGAGGTCCTCAGGCAAAGGCGGGCAGAACGTCGTCGAGAAAACGGGCGAGGGAGTCGCGCTTGCGCTGATGGGTCATGCCGGTGTCGATCCAGAAGGAGAACTCGTCATAGCCCATGTCCTCATAGCGCCGCAGGCGGTCGATCACCTCCTGCTTGGTGCCGATGGTCAGGTCGCGCAGCAGGTTCTCGGGCGCCATCATGTTGTTGCCCGCGATCTCTTCGTCGCTGAGCGCCTCGATCAGACCATTGCGGACGGGACGCTTGTTCTGGAACCACGCGCCGAAATAGCAGTAATAGCGCGAGATTTCTTTTGCCGCCTGCGCCACATCCGCGTCGTCGCGGCCCACATAGGTGTGGTGCAGCAGCATGATTTTCGGAGTTTTGCCGGGGCTCTGCGCGCGGGCATCGTCAAAGCGCTGCTTGAGCGTGGTGATCGCCTCCATGCCCTGCCACAGCGGCGTGACCTGAATGTTGAAGCCGTTCTCGACGCCGAAGCTGTGGCTGGCTTCCTCGCGCGCTGCGATCCAGATCGGCGGGCCGCCCACCTGCGCGGCCTTCGGCACGGCGGTGGTGCTGGGAAAGCTGTAGAACGCCCCTTCATGCGCGCAGTCGCCGGACCAGAGCGGGCGCAGCAGCGGCGCGCTCTCGCGCATCCGCGCGCCTGCCTGCGCCGCGTCGAGCCCGGGCATCATCCGCTCATACTCATAGCTATAGGCCCCACGGGCGATGCCAAGTTCCAGCCGCCCGCCGGTGATCATGTCGGTGGCCGCCGCTTCTCCGGCGAGCCGGATCGGATGCCAGAAGGGGGCGATCACCGTGCCGGTGCCGAGGCGCACATTCTTGGTGTGATGGGCCAGATCGACGATCGATAGAAACGGGTTGGGGGCAATGGTGAACTCCATGCCGTGATGCTCGCCGGTCCAGATCGCCCGCATACCGCCCTCGTCGGCCATCTTGCACAGCGAAATGAACTCCTCGTGCAGCACCTCATGCGGCTGGTCCGGGGTCAGGCGTTCCATATGGGCAAAGAGGGAAAACTCCATTGCTCGGCTCCTCGCGTTTGGGGTTTGGGGGATGGCCCGCGCCGAACGGGCGCGGGTGGCATTGGCTCAGCCGTGCGCCGGGATCAGGCGCAGCAGCTCGGCGGTGACCGCATCGGCATGGGTCATCGGCATCATGTGGGCGGCATCCGGCAGGACCACGGCGCGGCCCTGCGGCACCAGCGCCGCCATCGCCTGCGACATCGCCGGGGTGGAGTTGGGCTCGCGCCCGCCGGTCATGAAGAGCGCCGGGCAGCTGAGGCCGCGCAGCGTGTCATCGCGTGGCCCGTCCTCGGCGGCGAACACCCGGTAGGCGGCGCGATAGCCCTCGGGGTCGGCACCGGTCAGCCAGTCGCGGCAGGCGGCGCGGGCGGGGGTCTCGGCATCCTCGAACCAGCGGCTCAGCGTCGGCTCGGGGTCGGCGATGCTGAGCCCGTCCAGCTGCGCGGCGCGCGCTGCGACGGCCTTTTTCGCCTCGTCCGAGCGCCGGTAGATGGCGTTGAGGCAGGCGAGGGCGCTGACCCTCTCCGGCACCTGCCGGGCGATCTCGGCGGCGATCATTGCCCCCATCGAATGCCCGGCGATCAGCGCTGGCCCGTCCAAAAGTGACGCGATCCGACCGGCGTAGTCCGCCAGCGCGTTCTCTCCGGCCAGAGTGCTTTCGCCATGGCCCGGCATGTCCACCGCCGTGACGCGGCAGTGCTGCGCAAGCGCCTCCAGCTGCGCGCCCCATGCCTCGGCCCGCAGGCCGACGCCGTGGATCAGCAGCACGCGCGGGCCCGAAGACCCCGCCTCGATCCCCGCCAGACCGTCGCCGAGGTCAGACCGCCGCCGGGTTGTCCAGATCATGGCCGAGATCCTTCAGATCCTGATAGCGATCGCCAATGCGGTGATGCGGACGCCCGCCGGTGGCCGCGCCAAGCACCACGACGATCTCGTCGTCGCGCGGCGCGTCGGGGATGGCGAACTGGATTGTGAGATAATGCGAGCGACGCCCGGCATCGTTCTTGTCCATCAGCGGCACCATGATCGGCGCATTGGCCCCGCCCCGGGTGTTGGTGAAGGCGAGGTAGCTCTTGGCCTCCACCGCCTGCCGGTAGTGATTGCCAAAGCGCAGCGTGTGAATGAGGCCCGAGGCGTGCTCGATCTCGCCATTCAGCCCGACGACCGCCGCCTTGCCATAGGCCTCGATCGCCGCGCCGCCGCCTGCGAGGTCGATCATCCGCTGGGTCATCATCTCGCCCAGCACCGGGCCATAGGCGTGGATCTCGGGCTTGAGGTCCTCGACGTAGCGCCCGGCCCAAGGATTGCGCACCACGGCGGCCACAGCGAACATGCGCCACGGCGTGTCGGCGGGGCGAAACCCTTCGATCAGCACCTCTTCGTCATAAGTCACGATTTTCCGAATTTCCGGCTGCATTCACTCACTCCTGTTCGCTCATACAGTGATGCGTGGCCGAGGTGCCGTTTGACAAACGCGGAAAACCGGGGCTTATCCATTAGTTATGCTAATGGAGTGATGCATGCCCCGCGCCTTGCCCCCGGTCGGCTGGTTCCGTGCCTTCGAGGCGTCGGCCCGGCACCTCAGTTTCACCGCCGCCGCCGAGGAAATCGGCATGACGCAATCGGCTGTGAGCCAGCAGATCAAAGCGCTCGAGACCCGCCTCGGCGCGCCGCTCTTCACCCGCAAGCCGCGCGGGCTGGCGCTTACCGACGCCGGGCGCAAGCTGATGCCGCAGGTGGGCTCGGCGCTTGAGATGCTGCAGACCGCGACGCTGGCCTTCGACGTGGCCCCCGAGGAAGAGCTGCTGACCGTCGCCAGTTCGGTGAGCATGGCGCATTGGGTGATCGCGCCGCATCTGGCCGATTTCCAGCGCCGCCATCCAACCATCCGCATCCGCTTTGTCAGCGCCATCTGGCCCGATGATTTCCAAAGCGCCATGGCGGATGTGGAGATCCGTTTCGGCTCGCAGCGGCAGGTCGGGCAAAGCGCGCTGCCGCTGGAGCCGAGCGAGTTGATGGCGCTGAAGTCTCCGGCTCTGACAGGTCCTCTGGAGGCGCTGCCGCTGATCGAGTCGGTCGGCACCTCGGTGGGCTGGGACGCTTTCGGAGCGGCGCACGGGCTGAGCGATCTGCGCCCCAGTCATTACGTCGATTCCTATGGCATGGCGCTGCAGCTTGCGGTGGGCGGGGCCGGGGTGGCGCTGGTCAGCGCGCTCTTGGGGCGCGACGCGCTCAGCTCGGGGCAATTGGTGCCCGCGCACGCCGGGACGATCGCCGCGCGCGAGGGCTATTTCATCGCGGTGCGCGAACAGGTGCCGGCGGCGCGGACCTTCGGTGCATGGCTGAAGGCGCGGATGGCCGAGGGCTGAGCATTCCGTCTGCGCGGTTCAAGCGCCGCCGTCTCGCTGGGCCTCGGCGTGTGCACGACGGCACCGCTGGGTGTTCTTCTCAGGGCAACACGGCGGAGGCAATTCTGCTCTTGTGCGCAGCACCCTCCTCGGGGCAGCTTTGCGCCAGCCACCGAGACCCGCGCGAGGCCCCATGACCGCAAATCCCCTGCAGACCTCCCTTCTGCCCGAAACCCGAGACCTGCTTGCCGCCGAGCCGGGCCTGTCGGTGCTGCTGGGGATCGAGGCGGGGGAGGTGACCGATCTGCCCGAACTGATGGCCGCCGCGCTGGCAGCCTGCCTGCCCGAGGGCATGGCGCGGGCATGGCTGCGCGGGCTGGCGGTGGAGCTGTTTCGCCATGACGCGGATCTGTTGGAGACCGCGCTTGACGATCTGCTGGTCACCACTGCGCGCGACGCGCAACCCGGCGGCGCGCCGCGGGTGCTGCTCTTTGCCAATGGCTATCACGCGCTGCTGTCCTACCGGGTGAGCCGGGCGCTCTGGCTGGCCGGGCGCGAGGAGCTTGCGCTGGCGGTGAAGGGCCAGTTCACCCGTGCGCTCTCGGTCGAGATCTGGCCGCAGGCCGACATCGGGCACGGCGTGTGGTTCGATCACGGCATCGGGCTGGTTATCGGACAGACGGCGGTGATCGAAGAGGACGTCAGCCTCTGGCACGGGGTCACGCTGGGCTCGAATTTTGTCGACATGGGCGAGGGGCGACACCCGAAGCTGCGCCGCGGTGCGGTGGTCGGGGCGGGCGCGCTGATCCTCGGGCCGGTCGAAGTGGGCGCCGGGGCGACCGTGGCCGCCGGGGCAATCGTGACCAAGGATGTGCCGCCCGGCCATGTGGTCACCGGCCCGCGCGGCACCGACCGGGGCGCCGGGCGTTTCGCGGGGTTCGTGCCGCTGGCAAAGCTGAAAGGGGATGCGGAATGACCTCTCTGGGGATCGACCACCCGCTGGTTTGCGTGCGCGATCTGGCCAAGACACGCGAGACTTACCTGTCGCTCGGTTTCCTGATGAAGCCCCCGGGGATGCACCCTTGGGGCACGTCGACGGCGCTGGTGATCTTCCGCAACCAGTTGCTGGAACTGGTGGGGATCGGTGACGAGAGCTTGCTGGACGGCTACCCGGCCGGAGAGTTCCGTTTTGGCCGCCACGTGCAGCATTGGCTGGGCGAGCGCGAGGGCGTGCCGCTCTCGGCGCTCAATTCAAGCGATGCGGCGGCGGATGAGGCGGCGGTGGTGGCGCGCGGCGGGACCTGCGCGGGCACCATCGAGTTCGGGCGCGACGTGGTGCGCGACGATGGCACGCCCGACCGCACCGCGACGACGCTGAAGGTCTTCACCCGGTCCGGCCTGCCGCGCCTGACGATGTTCGCCTGTCAGCAGCACCGCCGCGATCTCATCGAGTTTCCCAAGTGGATGGACCACCCCAATGGCGCGCATGGGTTCGTCTCGGCCACCATCCTCGCCGCGCCAGCGGATCAGCCCGCGGTGCGCGACTGGCTGACCACGCTGCACGGCCCCGAGGCGCTGCGCGACACCGGCTGGGGGTTCGAGGTGGCCACCGGCAGGGGCCTTTGGCGCGTGGTCAGCCGCGATGCCGCGCGGGTGCTCTTTGGTCCGCTGCCCGAGGCGCTTGCACCGGATGGTGCGCCTTCGGTGATCTCGCTCGACCTCGGCTGCTTTTCTCTGGACAGCGTTCGTCCGTACCTCGACCGTGGCGATTTTGCCTATCGCGAGGTCGCGGGCGCGCTTGTCCTGACCGACGTCGCCCGGCTGGGCGGCATCCTTCTCACATTTCAGGAGGCGCCCGAGGCGCCCTAAGGAGACCGCATGTTCGACACCGACCACATCGAAGAGGCCATTGGCTGGCGTCACGATCTGCACCGCCACCCCGAGCTTGGCTTCGAAGAGCACCGAACCTCCGAGATGATCGCCGGGCTGCTGACCGGCTGGGGCTGGCGGGTGCACCGCGGGCTCGCGGGCACCGGTGTGGTCGCGCAGATGGGGCAGGGCGCGCCGGTGATCGGCCTGCGCGCCGATGTCGACGCACTACCCATCGAGGAAGCGACCGGCGCGGCCTATGCCTCGACCGTGCCCGGCAAGATGCACGCCTGCGGCCACGACGGTCACACCGCGATGCTGCTGCTCGCCGCGCGCAAGATCGCCGAAGAAGGCGTGGAGCAGGGCACCGTGACGCTGATCTTCCAGCCCGCCGAGGAAAGCGAAGGCGGCGCACGGGTGATGATCGAGGACGGGCTGCTCAAGCAGTTCCCGCTCGACAAGGTGTTCGGCATCCACAATTGGCCGGGGCTGGCGCCGGGGCGCTTCGTGGCGCGCGATGACAAGATGATGGCGGCGTTTTCGGTCTTCGACATCGAGATCCGGGGCAAGGGTGGCCATGGCGCCATGCCCGAGCAATCCGACGGGGTGATCGCCGCCGCCGGGCGCACCGCCGCCGCGCTGCAAGAGATCCCGGCCCGCGCGCTCTCGCCGCTGGAGCCGGGGGTGGTGTCGGTGACGCAGATCCACAGCGGCTCGGCCTACAACGTCTGCCCCGACCGCGCGGTGCTGAGCGGCACCTGCCGTTGGTTCGGTGCCGAAGCGGGTGACATCATCGAAGAGCGCCTGCGCCGCATCGCGGATTCGGAGGCGGCGGCGCAGGGCTGCACCGCCAATGTCGACTACCAGCGCCGCTACCCGGCCACGCTCAACAGCGCGCCCGAGGCCACGCTGGCGCGCGAGGTGGCGGCTGAGATGGGGCTCGACACCACCATGGTCGGCCCGAGCATGGCCTCCGAGGATTTCGCCTTTATGCTGAACGAGGTGCCGGGCGCCTACCTCTGGCTCGGTGCTGCGCGCGAGGGCGAGAACCCCGGCCTGCATTCGGCCAAGTTCGACTTCAACGACGCGGTGCTGCCCGCCGGGGCGGAATACTGGGTGCGGCTCGCCCGCCGCGCCACCGCCGGGTAAGGCCGCTCCGATGGACGCCTTCGACAGCCGCTTCCTGCGCGAGTTCCTCGCAGTCGCGCAGGAGGGGTCGATCCGCCGCGCGGCGGAGCGGCTGAACGTCGTGCCCTCGGCGATTTCGCGCAAGATCGCCGACGCCGAGACGCGGCTGGGGGTGAGCCTCTTCGAGCGCAGCTCGAAAGGCGTCACGGTGACCGAGGCTGGCGAGTTGCTGCGGGAACACGCGTTGCACCTGCAGGACGAGCAGACCTTTCTGCTCGACCAGATCGGGCGCTACCGCGACGGGCGCAGCCAGACCGTGCGGATCGCACTTGGCGAGGGGTTCACCGCCGATCTCATGGAGAACGGCCTGTCGGACCTCAGCCGCCTACAGCCGCAGATCCGTTTCAGCATCGACCACGCGGGCACCGATGAGTTGCAACGCCGGGTGATCGAGGGCGAAGCGGACATCGGCATCGCCTACAACCCGCTGGTGACCGAGGCGACGCGCTCTGTCGCCGTCGGGCGGCAGCCGCTCTGCGCGGTGGTGCCCAGAAATTCACCATTGGCCGCGCGCAAGAGCGTCTCGCTCGCCGAGGTGCTGGAGCAGCCGGTGGCCATGCTCGACGCCCGCCACGCCATTCGCCACCTCGTCGGGCAGGTGGCCGCAGACCGGGGGCTGGCGCTGCGGGTGCATGTGGAAACCGCCTCGATCGCGATGCTGATCCGCTACGTCAGTGCAGGCATGGGCGTGACCTTTCTGCCAAGGTTTTCCGCGTCAATTCAGGCGGATCGCGGCGATCTCGCGGTGATCGACCTCGACGAGCCATCGCTGCATCAGGTCAGCACGCATCTTCTGGTGCGCGCCCGGCGGCGCCTGCCGAAATCGGTGGAACTGGTGGCGAGCTTCCTGTCCGACCGGATGGTGGCCTTCCGCGCCTGAGCGTTCGCGTTGCTCTCAGAGCAACGCGATGTGCTTGATCCAAGTCTTCCTGAGAACGCATTCGCTCCTGATAGTTTTCCGAAGCGCCGGCCCAAAGGGGGTGGCAACGGACAACGACAGGAGATCACATGGCAGCACAGACAGGCAAACAAGCCGGGGTGATCGGCCTAGGGGCGATGGGCTTCGGCATGGCGTCGAGCCTCGTGCGGGCAGGCTTTGACGTTTCGGGCTATGACCCCGCTCCGGCGGCTCAGGAGCGCGCCCGCGAGGCGGGCATCGCGCCCAAGGCGAGCCCCGAAGAGGTCTTTGCGACGGCGGATGTGATCGTGCTCTCGCTGCCCACGGCGGCGCATGTCGAGGCAGTGATCGCGGCTGCAGGCGGCGCGGGGCTGCTCGAAAAGGGCGCGGCCGCCAAGGTGATCATCGACACCTCGACCTCCGAGGCGGAGGTCAGCCGCAAGCTCGCGGCGCTGCTCGCCCCCGAGGGGCACGGTTTTCTTGACGCGCCGGTCAGCGGCGGGCCTGCGGGCGCGGCGGCAGGGCAGCTTTCGGTGATGCTCGGCGGTGACGAGGTCTGGGTGGCCGAAGCGATGCCCGCGCTCGAGGCGATGGCGGGCAAGATCCTGCACGTCGGCCCCAGCGGCGCCGGCAATGTCGCCAAGCTGGTCAACAACATGCTGGTCGCGAGCCATATGGTCACCACGCTCGAGGCGCTGCGGCTGGCAGAGGCGGCGGGCGTTGGCGCAGAGGACGCGCTGCGGGTGATCAACTCGGCCACCGGGCGCAGCGCGCTGTCGGAGATTCATTTCCCCAACTGGGTGCTGCCGCGCAGCTTCGATAGCGGCTTCAGCACCGGGCTGATGCGCAAGGACGTGCGGCTTGCCCGCGAACTGGCCGAGCGCAGCGGGGTTGCCATGCCGGTCGCCGATCTGGTGGCGGACCTCTGGGCCGAGGAGAACTCGGGGCTCAAAGATGGCGACGATTTCATGCATATGGGCGATCCCGCGGTGGACCGCCTGACCCAGAAGGAGAAGATGTGATGGCCAAAGACATGGTCGATACCGCGGCCCGCGTGGCCGAGTTGCTGAAGGGTCTCACCGGCTCCTCCGAGGTGCAATCTTATGTGGGCGGCGCGCTTGTGCCGGGCACCGGACACGCGCTTGAACTGACCGATCCTGCGACCGGCGAGGTCTTCGCCCGCTACAAGGACGCCGGGGCAGATGTGGTGGCGCAGGCCGCCGAGGCCGCGACGCGCGCGCAGAAGGAGTGGTTCGCCAAGACCGCCTCCGAGCGCGGGCGCATCATGTTCGAGATCGGTCGCCAGATGCGCGCCAATGCCGCCGCGCTGTCGGAGCTTGAGGCGCTGTCCTCGGGCCGTCCGATCCGCGACACCACGGGCGAGCCCGCGCGCATGGCCGAGATGTTCGAATATTACGCGGGCTGGTGTGACAAGATCACCGGCGACGTGATCCCCGTGCCCTCGACGCATCTCAATTACACGCGCCACGAGCCGCTCGGGGTGGTCAGCCAGATCACGCCGTGGAACGCGCCGCTCTTCACCTGCTGCTGGCAGGTCGCCCCGGCGATCTGCGCGGGCAACGGCGTGATGATCAAACCCTCGGAACTGACGCCGCTGTCGTCCATCGTGGTCGGCATCCTGTGCGAGAAGGCGGGCGCGCCCAAGGGCCTCGTCAATGTCATCGCCGGCGACGGGCCGGGCTCGGGTCAGGCGATGATCGAGAACGAGGCGACGGCGCTGGTGGTCTTTGTCGGCTCCGCCGAGGCGGGCTCCAAGATCGCGGGCGCGGCGGCCAAGCGTCTGGTGCCCTCGGTGCTGGAACTGGGCGGCAAATCGGCCAACATCGTGTTTGGCGATGCAGACATTGACCGCGCCGTTGTGGGCGCTCAGGCGGCGATCTTTGCCTCCTGCGGTCAAAGCTGCGTGGCGGGCTCGCGCCTGCTGGTGCACCGGTCCGTGCACGCGCAAATGGTTGAAAAGCTGAGCGTTGCGGCTGGCAATATCCCCGTCGGCGCGCCGATGGATCCGGCGACGCAGATCGGCCCGGTGAACAACCAGCGGCAATGGTCGAAGATCGACGAGATGGTGCGCGAGGCGGCGGCGCAGGGCGCCGAGATCACCAGCGGCGGGGCCAAGCCCGCGGCGCTCGCGGCCAGCGGCGGCTACTTCTTTGCGCCGACTGTGGTGGATCAGGTGACGCCGCAGATGACCATCGCCAATGAGGAAGTCTTTGGCCCCGTCGTCTCGGTGCTGCCCTTCGACACCGAGGAAGAGGCCATCGCTCTGGCCAATGCCACGCCTTATGGCCTTGCCGGCGCTGTCTGGACGCAGGACGTGGGCCGGGCGCATCGCATGGCGGCGCAGGTCCGGGCGGGCACCTTCTGGGTCAACAGCTACAAGACGATCAACGTCATGTCGCCCTTTGGCGGTTTCGGGCGCTCGGGCTATGGCCGCTCGTCGGGCCGCGAGGCGCTGGCCGCCTACACTCAGACCAAATCCGTCTGGGTCGAGACCGCTGAGAACCCCGCGCAGGGCTTTGGCTACGCGCCGGGCTGATCCGGAGCGTTTGCCCTTCAACTTTTGCCGCGGACCGGGTAGGCGCCCGGTCCCGGCCAATGCGTCACCCCGAATGGGGGGCGTCAACAGAGAGGTCCCCTCATGCCAATCAAAGACATTCTTCTGGACTGGCGGCTGCATGTCAGCGTGCTGGTCATCACCGTGATCGCCGAGTTGATCGGGGTCATCGCCGTGCCCATCGGCATCGGCTCGATCCTGCTTCTGCCGCTGCTTTATGCCTTTGTGCTGGGGCTGCTGATCAACCCCAACGTCATCTCGGGCGCGCGCGCGCTGATCCGCGACCGGCAGGTGCATGCCGCCTCGCCGCTGATCGTCATCGCAATCATGCCCTTCATCGCCAAGTTCGGCACGATCATCGGCCCGTCGATGGACAAGATCATCGCCGCCGGTCCCGCGCTCGTGCTGCAGGAACTGGGCAACCTCGGCACAATCGTGCTGGCCTTCCCGGTTGCCGTGCTGGTGCTGCGCATGGGTCGCGAGGCGATCGGTGCCTGCTTCTCGGTGGCGCGCGAGCCCAACATCGCGATCATCGCCGACAAATACGGCCTCAAGAGCCAAGAGGGCGCGGGCGTCATGGGGGTCTATGTGATCGGCACGCTTTTCGGCACCTTCATCTTTGCCATTCTCGCCTCGATCCTCGCCACCTCGGGGGCGTTCTCGATCGAAGCGCTGGCCATGGCCTGCGGCATCGGCTCGGGCAGCATGATGGCGGCCTGCTCGGGCGCGCTGGTGCATGCGGTGCCGGACATGGAAGAGCAGATCCTCGCACTTGCAGGTGCGTCGAACGTGCTGACCTATGCCACCGGTCTTTACCTCTGCGTCTTTGTGGCGCTGCCGCTGACCGAGAAACTCTATGACCTGCTGGGCCGCAAAGAGCCCACCAAAGCCGGAGCCTGAGCCATGAGCGATATCCGTACCGACGACATCGACCTGACCGAAGAGCCGAAGCTCGGCCTCGGGGCCCATGCTGCGGCACTGGCGGTGGTCTGCGTGATCGCGCTGGTGGGCAACACCGTGGCGACCGAAAACACCGTGCCGCAGGGGCTGGTTGGCCTGATCATCCTGTGGGTGATGTGCATGATCGGCATGGTGCTGACCAAATTCGTGCCGTTCAAGCTGCCCTCGGTGGCGTGGATTTCTGCCGTGGGCATCCTTGCCACCATGCCGTGGACGCCGGGCAGCGCGTGGATCCTCGACAAGGTGAGCCACGTGAACTTCCTGACGCTGGCCACGCCCTGCCTTGCCTATGCGGGCATCGCGATTGCCAAGCGTGAGATCGAGATCGCCAAGACCTCGGGTTGGAAGATCGCCGTGGTCGCCGTGCTGGTGATGACCGGCACCTACGTGGGCTCGGCCATCGTGGCGCAGGCCTTCCTCTGATCGCTCCCTGATCCCCACCACGGGCCGCGCATCCCCGGCCCGTGGAACCTGCCCCCTCTCCGGCGACGGTGAGGGGGCTTTGTTTTGCCCCGGTTGGTTTTCCGGCGGCTTCGCGTGGGGCGGGCGAGCTTAGCCCCGCAGCAGGATCTTGCCCGTGCGCGCCGGGGTCTGCGCCGCCTTCATCGCCTCGGTGATCTCTTCGAGATCAAAGATGCCGCCCACGTCCAGCGTCAGCTTGCCCTGCGCCGCCAGCGTCACCAGTTCGGTCAGCAGACGAACCTGCGTCTCGCCGCTCATTTCCTTGAACACGCGGGCAGCCCAGAAGCCGCGCACCGCGAGGTGTTTGGTGATCATCTCGCCGCTCGGCAGTTGCAGCGGCGCGCCGGTGGCGGTGCCGAAGACCACATATTCGCCGTCCTGTCCCAGCAGCGCCGCCAGATCCATGCCCAGTTCCGCGCCGACGGAGTCGATCGCCGAGACTGCGCCAGCCTCGCCCAGAAGCGCCTTGGCCTGCTCCAGCCAGCCCGCCTCCGAGGTGCAGAGCACATGCTCGGCGCCAAGCGCCTTGAGCTCAGCCACCGCCTCGGCGCGGCGCACGAGGTTGAGCAGCTTGATGCCGCGTGCCTTGGCGAGGCTGACCATGATCTTGCCAACCGCGCCATTGGCGGCGGTCTGCACCAGCCATTCGCCTTCGCCGACTTTCAGCGAGTCCAGCAGGGCGATGGCGCTGAAGGGCATGGCGATAAGCTGTGCCGCCGCTTCGTCCGCGATCTCGGCGGGCAGGGGCACCAGCGTGGCGGCGGGGGCGACGAAATACTCGGCCCAGCTGCCGTGCACGCCGCCGACCGAAATGCGCTGACCGATGAGCGCGTCGTCCACGCCCTCGCCAACGGCCACGACTTTGCCCACCGCTTCGGACCCGCCGATCTCGCCGGGCAGCTCGGGGACGTAGCCGTATTGGCCGCGGATGGTCCACAGATCGTGGTTGTGAACCGGCGAGAGGATCGTCTTGACCAGCACCTGTCCGGCGCCGGGTTCGGGGGTGTCGGTCTCGCCGAACAGCATCACTTCGGCCGGGTCGCCGAAGACGTCATGATAGGCAGCTCGCATGGGAGTGCTCCTTGGTCTGTGTATGAGTGTCAGGGTGTCAGGGTGTCTGGGGGTCGAGCCGAAGCGCCGTATCCGCCCGTGCCTGCCGCAGCGGCGCTTCGCTGCGCGCCAGTTTCGACAGGATCGCCGCGCCAAGCCATTGGGCGTAGAGCCCGCCTGCCGTGGCCATGGGGTCCGCCTGCGGGCGCAGGGATCCATCCTCGGCTCCCTCGCGCAGCAGCGCGGCGATGCGTGCCACCAATTGCTCCACACCCGCATCGAGAATACGCCGCATGTCGTCCGAAAGATCGGCGATCTCGGCGGCGAGCTTCACCACGAGGCAGCGGCTGGCAAGCCCTTCTTGGGCACTCTCGTCCAGCCAGACGTCCCAATAGGCGGCGAGCCTGTCACCGGCGGTGCCGGGCGCTTCGGCGAGGGCGTCGAACTTCAGAAGGTATTCGCCCACATACTCGTGCAGCAGGGCGCAGCCGAAGGCCTCCTTCGACGGGAAGTAGTGGTAGAACGACCCTTTCGGCACGCCGCTCTCGCGCAGGATTTGCGACAGGCCCACGCCGGTGAAGCCGCCGTGCAGCACAAGGGCGCGGCCAGTGGCGAGGATTTTGCGGCGGGTAGTGTCTGATTTCTTCGGCTCGGTCATAGGGTGTAGATAATCAAAATAGACCGGTCGTCTAGTGCCGAGCGGGATGACTGCGCGGAAAGCCGCCAGACGACAACCGCCGAGCCCCGTGATACGCTCGGCCCTCAGTCGTATGGGAGGACCGGTAATGATTGACCTGAAACCGCCGTATCGCATCGCAACACCCGAGGATGCTCAGGAACTTGCGGAGCTGGTGAATTTTGCCGGGGAGGGGCTGCCGTTCTTTCTGTGGCAGGAACTGGCGGAGCCGGGGATGGACCCGTGGGAAGTGGGCCGTCGGCGGCAGGCCGAGAAGGCCCGCGAAGAGCAGGTGATCGTGGTGGATTTTGGCGCTGGGGCGGTTGCCGCGCTGACCGGCTACGCCATCGACCAGAGCCCCGATCCGGTGCCCGACGATCTGCCCGCCATCTACCGCCCGCTGCAGGAGCTTGAGAATTCCGCGCCGGGCAGTTGGTACGTCAACGTGCTCGCCTGCTACCCAGAGCACCGCGGCATGGGGCTGGGCACCGGCCTGCTGAAACTGGCCGAAGAGATTGCGCGCGCCGAAGGGCTCTCGCGGATGAGCATCATCGTTGCCGGGCACAATGAGGGCGCGCGGCGGCTCTACGAGCGGCAGGGCTATGTGGTCGAAGCCTCGCGGCCCTGCAGTTTCGACGGCTGGGAGACCAAGACCCGCGAATGGGTGCTGCTGGTCAAAACGCTCTGAGCGGGGTCAGTCGAACTTGCGCGACGGCGCCAGCACCTTGGCCTCGCCGACCAGCACCGGTTTGCCCTCGACGGTGCATTTGCAGTCGAGCATGACGCGGCGCTTGGCGAAATCGATGTCGGTCACGGTGACCTCGGCCAGAACCGTGTCGCCGGGGCGCACGGGGCCGACGAATTTCAGCGTCTGCCCGAGGTAGACCGTGCCGTGGCCGGGCAGTTGCTCGCCGATGACCGCCGAGATCAGCCCGGCGGTGAGCATGCCATGGGCGATCCGCCCTTCAAAGATCGTGTCCTGCGCATAGGCGTCGTCGAGATGGACCGGGTTGTGATCGGTGGAGACCTCGGCAAAAAGCTCGATGTCGCGGTCGGTGACCTGCTTGCGCAGGTGGCGCGACATGCCCATCTCGATGTCTTCGATGCAGATCGTCCCGCGGGGCAGGTTGTCGAGCATCTTCTCCTCCATCATCGGTGGTCCGGTAATAAATTGGCTGCCATGATTGGCTTTGGGTAATTTTATTACTTCGCGGGCGCAGAAAATCAAGGTGTAAAATTCACCTTCGGCGCGGGATCGCGGCGGGTCCGGGGCGGGTTTAACGCCCGAAACGACACCGCCGCCCGGCGGTGCGGGCGGCGGTTTGTGTTTTGAAATCCGGTGGTTGGCGGTCAGAAACTCAGCGCAGGAAACCGATCGAATAGGTCGGCTCGAGGCTTTCCTTCTCGAGATAGGCGGCAAGCGCCTCTGCCTCGGGCTGGGTTTCGGTCTTGGTTTCCTTGGCGGCGAGCCCGCCGGTGATGAAGAGCGAATCCAGATCCTCGCCAATCGCCCCGAGGATGTCGGTGCGGATGCCATCGCCGACGCAGAGGATCGCGCTGTCGGGCACGTCGCGGTCGATCTCGGCAAGGCGGCGGCGGGCCAGATCGTAGACCGGCGGATGGGGCTTGCCGAAGTAGAGGCTTTCGCCACCCATCTCGGTATAAAGCTTGGCCACCGCACCGGCGCACCATTCCCGCTCTTCGCCGCGGTCGACCACAATGTCGGGGTTGGCGCAGAGCAGCTTCAGGCCCTTCTGCTTTGCATAGAGCAACTGCGGGCGCAGCGTGTCGGGATGGGCATGGGCGTCAAACGGGCCGCAGCAGACGATGCCCTCGGCCTCTTCAAGCTCCACGCGCTCGATCTCGAGCGGCTCGTCCAGCAGCTTGATCGGCTCGAAGAACGGCAGATCGAAATCGACCCCCATGAACCAGACCTTCTGGCCCACCTCACCGCGGAACATGGCCACGCGGGCGCTGTCGCCGGAGGTGGCGATATTGTCCCAGGCGTCCTCGGGCACGCCGAATTTCTCGATCTGCTTGACCACCTCGTGACGCGAGCGCGGCGCGTTGGTCAGCAGCACCACGATGCCGCCGCGGGCGCGATAGGCGCGCAGAGCCTCGATGGCTTCGGGAAGCGCTTTCACGCCGTCATGCACGCAGCCCCAGAGGTCGACGAACATCGCCTCATAGTTCTGCGAGACCTCGGAAAGCGACTGGATGATACGGGTCATGGGAAGCCTTTGTCTGACGCCGGATTTCTTGGGTTCGCCCTTTGATAGGGCAGGCCGCAGGGAGTGACCAGCGCTCACATGCGCGGGGTGACCGTATAGCCAAAGCGCGCGCTGTCGCCGGGCGCGAGGCTGATCGCGCCGGGGCGTTCGGACAGTTCCGCCGACGCGCCGACCCGGGCATGCATCCCGTGCCACGGCTCGACACAAAGAAACGGCGCGCCGGGTTTCTGCCAGAGCGCCACGACGGGCAGGTTTTCAAAGGTGAACTGCAGGCGCGGGCCGTCGAAGACGCCATAGGTTAGCGCATCGCCCGCACCCTCGGGAAAGATCATCGCGTCGGATTCGAACTGCTCCGGCTCTAGCAGCAGCCGTCCGGCGGCGAAGGGCGAGGGGTGGCGGCTGTCGGGCAGGCGCCCGCCTTTGATGCGCGCCAGTTTGGGCTCACCGGCGTTGGCCAGCATCACCTCATGCGGTGCATCCCCGGTGCCCGGCAGCGGCCATGCGAAGGCGGGATGGAAGCCAAGGCAGAAGGGCATCGCGACATCGCCGGTGTTGATCACCTCGGCGCTGACCTCAAGGCGACCGCGATGCAACCGGTGGGTCACCTCAAGGCGAAAGGCGAACGGGTATTGCGCACGGGTCTCCGCGTCGTCGCTGAGCGCGTGGCGGCACTTGGTCTTGCCTGCTTCGAGCAGGGTGAACGCGCGGCGGCGGGCGAAACCATGCTGGCCCATTTCGGCCTCATGGCTGCCGATGCGGATGCGCCCCTCGGGCGCGGGGCCGACGATGGGAAAGAGGATCGGCGCGCGGCCCGACCAATACTCGGGGTTGCCCTGCCAGAGCAGTTCGGCCCCGGCCTTGCGAAAGCTCTGCATCTCGGCACCGAGCGCCGCGACGGTGAGCGTGAGGTCGGCTTGGGACAGCGACACATCGGGCTGGGAACTGGCGGGCTGGGAACTGGCGGGATGGGTCATGCGGCATTCGCTTTGCTGTAAGAGCACCCCAGAACTATGGCGCGCGGGCAGGCGAAGTCCAATAGGGCGAAAGCGGCGCTTTCACGGGGACAGGCACGAAAAAGGGCACCCCGCGGGGTGCCCTCGATGCTCTCGCCAAATTTGGCGCTCAGACCTTCAGGTTCGGAATGATCTGCTTTTTGCGGCTCATCACGCCCGGCAGCACCACGGTGTCGCCCTCGACCGTCGCGCCAAAGCTCTTCTCGGCGACGCCCTTCACCAGATCGTTGGGGATCAGCAGCGTGGCTTCTTCCTTGAGGATGTCGACGATGAACAGCAGCACCTCGTCAACGCCATCCTCGGCGGCGACGGTCTTGAAGCTGGCCATCAGGCTGTCTTTGCGGCCGAGCGGGATCTCGGGCGCGGTGGTTTCCAGCACGGAGACGCGGAACTTGGTGCCGTCGACTTCGTATTCCTTGCTGTCCATGCGGATCAGCTCGGCGTCGGAAAACTCGGACACATCCGACTTGGCCGCGAACATCTCGACCGCGAGGTCCGCCAGATCGACGTCCAGATCGGCGGCCAGCGTTTCGGCCACGGCCTTGTCGTGCGCGGTGGTGGTGGGCGAGCGGAAGGCCAGCGTGTCCGACAGGATGCAGGTCAGCGCGGCACCTTTGATCGCCTCGGGCATCTTCGCGACGTCACGGCCAATGAGGTCGATCATGATGGTCGCGGTGCAGGCCAGCGGGCGCACGGTGATGTCGATCGGGCCCTTGGTTTCCAGCCCGCCGACCAGCTTGTGGTGGTCGATGATGGCGCGGATGTCGGCACTGTTGATCGAGGCCGGAAGCTCGGCGGGATTGTTGGTGTCGACGATGACCACGGGCGCGCCTTCGGCCACGTCGCCGATGATCTCGGGCTTCTCGAGACCCCAGTGCTCGAGCATGAAGGCAGCCTCGGTGTTGGGCTCGCCCAGCAGCGCGGGCTTGGCTGCCTCTCCCTTCACCTCGTTCAGGTACCACGACCAGATGATCGGGCTGCCGGTGGAGTCGGTGTCGGGGGATTTATGGCCGAAAACCAGGGTGGTCATGCGGGAAACTCCTTGGGTGCATCTTGCAGGCAAATGTGCAGTCGCGGGGTTTATAGGCACGCGCGCGAGGCTTGTCACGCAGCCAATGCTGCGCCTGCACGGCTGTGAGCGCAAACCGGCAAAGGTCATGGAACAAAGCCGTTTCCGCTCGCGTTGGGGCGTCCATAAGGAGATGATACATGAGCCAGATGATGAGCCACATGACCGTCGACGCCGCAATGGATGTGCCGCCCGACCCGCGCGAGCCGATGACCGAAGTACAGGAAGTGCGCCTGCGCGAATTGTCCGAAGCGGTGGGCGAGGATTTCGATGCCGAGCTGACCCTGCGCGAGGCCGACCGCCGCATCGAAGAGCTTGAGGATTTCGCCGGCAAGAAAGCGCCGGCCAGCTGAGCGCAACGTTTGATTTAAGCGCTGCGCAGCGGCCCGCTCGGCTGCGCATGACCGGGGCGTGAACATGCCCCGGCGCGTTTTTCGTTTACCGGATGATGAATTCCTGATACCCGGCCCCCGAGCCCGCATGGGCAGATTGTTCAACGTTGAACCATCTTCGTTGGGAGGCCTACGACATGACCGATACCGCTCAGGAGAGCCTGCGCCAGGCCGCGCTCTTCTACCATGAAAACCCCAAGCCCGGGAAACTCGAGATCCGCGCGACCAAGCCATTGGCGAACGGTCGCGATCTCAGCCGTGCCTATTCCCCCGGCGTTGCCGAGGCCTGCCTCGAGATCAAGGCGGACCCCGTCAACGCCGCGCGCTATACCTCGCGCGGCAACCTCGTCGCGGTGGTGTCGAACGGCACCGCGGTGCTTGGGCTTGGCAATATCGGCCCGCTGGCCTCGAAGCCGGTGATGGAGGGCAAGGCTGTCCTCTTCAAGAAATTCGCCAATATCGACTGTTTCGATATCGAGCTCGACCAGCCCGATCCCGAGAAGCTGGCCGAGATCGTCTGCGCGCTGGAGCCGACCTTCGGCGCGATCAACCTTGAGGACATCAAGGCGCCCGACTGTTTCATCGTGGAGAAGATCTGCCGCGAGCGGATGAATATCCCGGTCTTCCACGACGACCAGCACGGCACCGCCATCGTGGTCGGTGCCGCCGCGACCAACGCGCTGCATGTGGCTGGCAAATCCTTCGAAGACATCAAGATCGTCTCGACCGGCGGCGGCGCTGCGGGCATTGCCTGCCTCAACATGCTGCTCAAGCTTGGCGTGAAGCGCGAGAATATTTGGCTCTGCGATATCCACGGACTGGTCTATGAGGGCCGCGAAGAGGATATGAACCCGCATAAGGCGGCCTTTGCCCAGAAGACCGACAAGCGCACGCTGGCCGAGGTGATCGACGGTGCCGACCTGTTCCTTGGCCTGTCCGGTCCGGGGGTGCTCAAGCCCGAGCACGTGAAGAAAATGTCCTCGCGCCCGATCATCTTTGCGCTGGCCAACCCGACGCCCGAGATCATGCCCGATCTCGCCCGCGAAGTGGCGCCCGATGCGATCATCGCCACGGGCCGCAGCGACTTCCCGAACCAGGTCAACAACGTCCTGTGTTTCCCCTTCATCTTCCGCGGCGCGCTCGACGTCGGCGCGACCGAAATCAACGACGAGATGCAGGTGGCCTGCGTCGAGGGTATCGCGGCGCTGGCCCGTGCCACCACCTCGGCGGAAGCCGCAGCCGCCTACCACGGCGAGCAGCTGACCTTCGGGGCCGATTACCTGATCCCCAAGCCCTTTGATCCGCGCCTGTCGGGTGTCGTGTCGTCGGCAGTGGCCAAGGCGGCGATGGAAACCGGCGTGGCCGAGCGCCCTGTCGCGGACCTCAAGGCCTATAAGGACAGCCTCAACGCCTCGGTGTTCAAATCGGCGCTGCTGATGCGCCCGGTCTTCGAGGCGGCGGCCACCGCGGCGCGCAAGATCGTCTTTGCCGAGGGCGAGGACGAGCGGGTGCTGCGCGCGGCGCAGGCGATCCTTGAGGAAACCACCGAGACGCCGATCCTCATCGGCCGTCCCGAGGTTCTGGAGATGCGCTGCGAGCGGCTTGGCCTGACGGTGCGTCCGGGCAAGGACTTCCACGTGGTGAACCCCGAGAACGACCCGCGTTACCGGGACTACTGGGAAACCTACCACGGCATCATGGCGCGGCGCGGCGTGACGCCGGATCTGGCACGCGCGGTGATGCGCACCAACCTGACTGCCATCGGCGCCGTCATGGTGCATCGCGGCGAGGCCGACAGCATGATCTGCGGCACCTTCGGCGAATACCGCTGGCACCTGAACTACGTGAGCCAAGTTCTTGGCAGCCCGCGCGCGCAGCCGCATGGCGCTCTGTCGATGATGATCCTCGAGGACGGGCCGCTGTTCATCTCGGACACGCAGATCTGGATCGAGCCGACGCCCGAGCAGATCGCGCTCACCGCCATCGGCGCGGCGCGTCACGTGCGACGCTTCGGGCTCGAGCCCAAGGTTGCCCTCTGCTCGCGTTCGCAGTTTGGCAACCATGCCGACGGCTCGGGCCCGCGCATCCGCAAGGCGCTCGAGATCCTCGACAGCGCGCCGCGTGATTTCGTCTATGAGGGCGAGATGCATGTGGACAGCGCGCTCGACCCGGACCTGCGCGAGCGTCTGCTGCCCAATGGCCGGATGAAGGGCGCTGCCAACGTGCTGGTTTTTGCCGAGGCCGACGCCGCTTCGGGGGTGCGCAACATCCTCAAGGTCAAGGCGGGCGGTCTGGAAGTGGGGCCGATCCTCATGGGCATGGGCAACCGCGCCCACATCGTGACCCCGTCGATCACCTCGCGCGGGCTGCTGAACATGGCGGCGATCGCCGGTACGCCGGTGGCGCATTACGGCTAAGAACGCGGCCGCGGCAAGGGCAGTGCCCTGCCGCGGCCCATGACGGCCCCTGCGGGCCTTGGCCTCGCCGGAGCCGTGCCTGCGCTCCGGCTGGTCCCTTCTCAGTCCGGCAGTTGCCGTGCCATCAGCCGGGCTTCGAAGCCTTGCAGCACCGGAGCGGCCAACGGGCCGTCCTCCAGGTCTTTCTCCAGGACTTCCTCCATCTCGAACTCTTCGAAAGCGGCGCGCGAGACGCCCCGCTGCGCGACCTGACCGGGGTGCAGGCTCTCGGCGGCCATGCCGTTCGCGCGCAGCACCGCATGGCGCTCGCAGAGCACGTGGAAATAGGTGATTGTCTCGACGCTGTTGTCGATGCTGATGCGATCCCCATCTGCCAGGCGCACGACCGGCGCGAGACAGGAATTATCGCCGAAATACAATTCGTTGAGCGGGGATTTCACCAGCACCCGATGCTGCTGCGACAGCCATGTGTCGCGATAGGGATGATTGCGCCCGAAGGCATGCGCCGCCACGCGGACAGGCCGCCATTTGCGATAGGCAGGGCGGTTCGGGATGCGCAGATCCAGACGCCCGATCCACTTTATTTCATGGAGTTTCCCATCAATATCCCTGACCATATCTCCTCGCCTTAAGGTCTCTATTCGGCGATCCCCGAAGGAGGTCAGAATATGTGTGCCTTGGGCGAAGCAAAGCGGGGTAAAAACCTGGTATGGTGCGGTGTCGATATCAACGACCACGGCCACCGCGCTGAGCAGGTTCGGCCCCCCGGCGGGATAGTGGAAATAGATTTGCCCGGCCGCCTCGAAGACCACAACGTCGACGGATGTGCCAAGCGGCACCGTGATCCCACCGACATCGACACCCGGCGTTGCCGTGCCACTTCCGACATAGGTCACAGGATCGCCGTTAAACAACGCTGTACCGTCGTCAGATGATCCTAGAAGCCCATCATCGTCGATGAGCGTGCCACTCGTCTCCGACCCGAAGTCGCCCAGCACGATGGTCTGCTGTGCGGCAAGAAGCTGGGTTGTCAGCAAGGCCCCGTCATACGGGGTTACCGTTATATCACTCGATGCCATGACGGTTACTCGATATTATTATATAATTGTTATCGTCACCTTCTGGGCAATTGTTCGACCTGCGAGCAAAAGTAATGCCGCCGATAGAATCTGCCTCCTCTTATTCAAAATGCTGGGCTGAATATAAAATTATGTAAATAGATTCTGAAAAATAAACTTCCGAAATGCATGATATATGTGCTTACCCCTATCCGATCGGGTAGGTGATATGTCACAGGACATTACCTATTACTGGTGGTATGGCAGTTAGCTGGTTTGCAGAAAATGCGAAGCTTCGCAGGAGATATTTGCAGATTTCGCAGTTTGCAAAGTATTCTGGGCGGAGTTTCGCAAAAATCCGCAAATCCCCGCGATAATCTGTCCCTGTGCGCGGTAACAGGCTTGCCGCGGCGCCGGGCAGGGCCGTATCAGAATCGGCATCGACGTGAGGAGGAGCACGATGGGCTACAAGGACGTGTACGACAGCTGGGTGCAGGACCCCGAGCAGTTCTGGATGCAGGCGGCCGAGGCGATCGACTGGGACAAGACCCCGTCGAAGGCGCTCTTCGACAAAGGAGAGGGCCTCTTTGAATGGTTCGCCGACGGGATGACCAACACCTGTTGGAATGCCGTGGACCGTCACGTCGAAAATGGGCGCGGCGAGCAGGTGGCCGTCATCTGGGACAGCCCGATCACCCACACCAAGCGCGAGATCACCTATGTGGAGCTGCGCAACCGCGTGGCCACGCTGGCAGGCGCGCTGCGTGCCAAGGGCGTCGAAAAGGGCGACCGGGTGATCCTCTATATGCCGATGATCCCCGAAGCGCTGGAGGCAATGCTGGCCTGCGCCCGCCTTGGTGCGATCCATTCGGTGGTCTTTGGGGGCTTTGCCGCGCATGAGCTGGCGGTGCGCATCGACGACGCCAAGCCCAAATGCATCATCGCCGCCTCCTGCGGGCTCGAGCCGGGCCGCACCGTGCACTACAAGCCGCTGCTCGACGGGGCGATTGATCAGGCGACCCACAAGCCGGACTTCTGCGTCATCTTCCAGCGCGAGCAGGAAGTGGCGACGCTCATCGAAGGGCGGGATGTGAACTGGCACGGCTTCCAATATGGCGTGGAGCCCGCCGAATGCGTGCCGGTCGAGGGCAACCACCCGGCCTATATCCTCTACACCTCCGGCACCACCGGTCAGCCCAAGGGCGTGGTGCGCCACACCGGCGGCCATCTGGTGGCGCTGAACTGGACGATGAAGAACATCTACAACGTCGAGCCGGGAGATCGCTTCTGGGCGGCGTCGGACGTGGGGTGGGTCGTCGGGCACAGCTACATCTGCTATGGCCCGCTGATCCACGGCAACACCACCATCGTCTTTGAGGGCAAACCCATCGGCACCCCCGATGCGGGCACCTTCTGGCGGGTCATCTCCGAGCATAAGGTGAAGAGCTTCTTCACCGCGCCCACGGCCTTCCGTGCGGTGAAGCGCGAGGATCCCAAGGGCGAGTTCGTCAAGAAATACGATCTCAGCTGCCTGCAGGCGGTCTACCTCGCCGGAGAGCGCGCCGATCCCGACACGATCAAATGGGCGCAGGATCAGCTGAATGTGCCGGTGATCGACCATTGGTGGCAGACGGAAACCGGTTTTGCCATCGCGGCCAACCCGCTGGGGATCGAGGAGATGCCGGTGAAGCTTGGCTCGCCTTCGGTGCCGATGCCGGGCTACGACGTGCGCATTCTCGACGAGGGCGGCCACGAGGTGAAGGACGGCGAGCTTGGCGCCATCGCCATCAAACTGCCGCTGCCTCCGGGCACGCTGCCGACGCTGTGGAATGCCGAGGCGCGGTTCAAATCCGCCTATCTCACGCATTTCCCCGGCTATTACGAGACCGGCGACGCGGGGATGAAGGATGAGGACGGCTATCTCTACATCATGTCGCGCACCGATGACGTGATCAATGTCGCGGGGCACCGCCTGTCTACCGGCGCGATGGAGGAGGTGCTGGCGAGCCACCCGGATGTGGCCGAATGCGCGGTGATCGGGGTGAGCGATCCGCTCAAGGGGCAACTGCCCATGGGCTTTTTGTGCCTCAACGCCGGCTGTGACCGGGCGCATGACGAGGTGGTCAAAGAGGCGGTGAAGCTGGTGCGCGATCAGATCGGGCCGGTCGCGGCCTTCAAGCTCTGCACCGTGGTGGATCGCCTGCCCAAGACCCGCTCGGGCAAGATCCTGCGTGCAACAATGGTCAAAATCGCCGATGGGGATGACTTCAAGACGCCCGCGACGATCGACGATCCGGCGATCCTTGGCGAGATCCGCGACGCGGTGACGCCCATGGGATACGCCAAAGAAACCGCCTGACGAGCCTTGCGCTTTCGGCGGACGGCGCGCTCGGCTTGGGAGGGCTGGGCGCGCCGTTTTAAGTCCGTTCTAAGTCTGCGGGCCGGTCAGCCGTGGCTCATGGCGTGCTCATGATGGTGGCTGTGCGCGCCTTCGTGATCGTGGCCGTGATCGGTCATCCGCGGATCCATCATCCCTTCTTTCACGCCGAATTTCAGCAGCAGCAGGTTGACGGGATAGGCGGCGAAGAGGCCGCAGCTCAGCGAGACAATGATCGACGACCAGAAGATCACATCGCCCATCCCGGCACTGCCGGCGAGCGCGAGGTCGACGCCGATCGCGACAATCTCCATCACCGCGATCGAGGGGGTCTCGGCGATGAACGTGTCCTTCAGCGCCTTGGGCACCGGCATGCCGTCCTGTACCAGCGGGCCGAAGGTCAGCAGGAAGCCGATGACATAGGCAAAGAGAAAGGTGATCGCGGCGGTGCCGTAATTGCCGAGGCTCAGCAGCCCGACGGCAATCGTCACGCCGATGATCTCGCCCAAACCGCAGCCGGAATAGCAATGCGCCACCGAGCGGAAGCCCCGGCGCCAGATGCTGTCACGGGCGATCTCTTTGCGGCCGCAGGTCCAATAGACCGCAAGCCCGATGGGGCCGGAGTAGAGCACCGTCAGCGCCCAGACGAGTTTCATCAGGCTCATCAGGTGGCTGTTGTTGCGCGCGAGGTCGCGGATCAAGACGACCTGCGAGGGGATCATCAGCGCAGCCCAGGCGGCAAGGAACCAGGGCGACGAGAATATGTCGGTCAGCATGAGAGGTCTCCTTGCTGGTCCAACACGCTGCGCCGCGGCAATGTTCCGCTTTGCCTGCGGGTTCCCGTTCAGTCTCCCGCCGAGTCTTCCGCCCAGTCTTCCGCTCAGTCCGGGCCCGGCAAAAGCACGCCAACCGCCATCTGATCCTCGGCCCCGCCACTTTGTGCCTTGCGGTATTCGGCAGGGGTCACGCCGCGCTCGGACTTCAATGTGCGCGACAGATGCGGCCCGTCGCAGAACCCGCAGGCCAGCGCCACCTCGGTCACCGAGGCGTCGGTTGTGCGCAGCCGGTTCAGCGCCCGTTCCAGCCGCAGCTCGAGATAGGCCTTCAGCGGCGTCTGCTTGAGGTCCGCGAGAAAGCGCCGCTCGAGCGTGCGGCGCCCCACGCCCAGATCCCGCGCCAGCTCGTCGATGGATTTCGGCATTTCGAGGTGCTGCTGCATCCGCAGCACCGCGCGTTTGACCAACTCGTCACTGGCGCGACGGGTGAGGGCTTGGCCCGGCTGCGCCTTCTCGCCGCTCATCGCGTCGTCGATCATCATGATGTTGAGGCTTTTGATCGCCGCCGACTGGCCGATGTGGCGCTGCACCAGGAACGCTGCGAGATGGGCCGCGCCATGGCCGCCCGAGCAGGTCAGCCGGTCGCGGTCGACGACGAAGATCTGGTCCGACACAGGGGTCTCGGCTTCGAAACGGTCGATGAAATCCTGATGGTGAAACCAGCTGACGCAGCAGCGGTAACCGTCGAGCAGGTGCAATTGGTGCAGGATGAAGACCCCGGTGCACAGGCCCACGATCGGCACACCGGCAGCCGCCTGGCGCCGCAGGAAGGCCAGTTCAGCGGGGTTGAGCGCGGCCTCGTCGCTGATCAGCCCGCCGACCACCACAAGATAATCATAGCTCTCGGCGCTGCGCAGGCGGGTCTCGGGCTGCACCCGTACACCGCAGCTTGAGCGGATCGGCTCGAGCGTGTCCGACAGCACCGTCCAATCGCAAAGGATGGGCCGCGAATGATCCGCCTCGTCGGCGGCGAGGCGCAGCACGTCCACGAAATTGGCAAATGCCGAGAGGGTGAACTTGTCGGCAAGGAGGAATGCGACACGCAGACGTTTCTGTAGGCGGCTCGGGGCAGGGGGCATGGCGGGAATCTTCACGGTTTGGCGGAAATGTACATGAGTGCGAAGCAGTGGGGAAGAGCCAAGCAGTGTCGCGCAAGCCGGGCAGATGAACTCGGGGACAGAAAATTCACGCCTGACGCTCCAGTTCATTTCTGCTGGCGCAATTCTTCACGTGTAGGCCGGAATGATCCTCTAGCACTTTTGCCAGCACACTCACTCCAGCGGGGGCCGCCCATGACTCGCTTCAACGCCTTCACCCTCCTCAAGAACGCCGTCACCGGTCACAAGGACTGGACCGAGCAATGGCCCGACAGCCAGCCGAAAGCCGAGTATGACGTGGTCATCGTCGGCGCGGGCGGCCACGGCCTCGGCGCGGCCTATTACCTTGCCACCCAGCATGGCATCACCAATATCGCGGTGATCGACAAGGGTTGGCTTGGCGGCGGCAACACCGGGCGCAACACCACGATCATCCGCTCGAACTACCTCTATGACGAGAGCGCGCGGCTGTTCGATCACTCGGTGGACCTGTGGCAGAACCTTTCGCAGGAACTGAACTACAACGTCATGTACTCCAACCGCGGCGTTCTGATGCTGGCGCATAACGTGCACGACGTGCAGAGCTTCAAGCGTCACGTCCACGCCAACCGTCTGAACGGCGTCGACAACCGCTGGCTCACCCCCGAAGAGTGCAAGGAATACTGCCCGCCGATCAACATCTCCAAGGACGCCCGCTACCCCGTCATGGGCGGCGCGCTGCAGGAGCGCGCGGGCACGGCGCGGCACGATGCGGTGGCCTGGGGCTATGCCCGCGGCGCGGCGGCGCGCGGCGTCGACATCATCCAGAACTGCGCGGTGACGGCCATCCGCCGCAATGCCGACGGCTCCGTCGCGGGGGTGGAGACGGCGAAGGGCTTCATCAAGGCCAAGAAGGTCGCGGTCTCGGCCTCGGGTCACAACACGCAGGTCATGGCGACCGCCGACGTGCGCCTGCCGCTGGAGAGCATGCCGCTGCAGGCGCTGGTCTCCGAGCCGGTGAAGCCGATCTTCCCCTGCGTGGTCATGTCCAACGCCGTGCACGCCTATTGCAGCCAGTCCGACAAGGGCGAGCTGGTGATCGGCTCGGGCACCGACCAATACGTCAGCTACTCGCAGCGCGGCGGCCTGCCGCTGATCGAGCACACGATCGCGGCGATCTCCGAGGTCTTCCCGATCTTCAACCGCATGCGGATGCTGCGCAAATGGGCGGGGATCACCGACAACACCCCGGACCGCTCGCCGATCATCGGCAAGACCCCGGTGAAGAACCTCTACGTCAACTGCGGCTGGGGCACTGGCGGCTTCAAGGCCACGCCGGGCTCGGCCCATGTCTTTGCATGGACCATCGCCAAGGACGAGCCGCATCCGATCAACGCGCCGTTCTCGCTCGACCGCTTCCGCACCGGGCGCCTGATCGACGAAGCCGCCGCCGCGGCAGTAGCTCACTAAGGACGACGACCATGCTTCTGATCCATTGCCCCTATTGCGACGAGACGCTGCCCGAGGTCGAGTTCACCTACGCCGGTGAGGCTCATATCGCCCGCCCGGAAAACCCCTCGGAGATGAGCGACGACGACTGGCAGCAGTTCCTCTTCATGCGCGACAACGTGAAGGGCGACCACTTCGAACGCTGGCGCCACATGCATGGCTGCGGGCGCTTCTTCAACGCCGTGCGCAACACCATCACCGACAAGTTTCTCACCACCTATGAGGCGGGCGCGCCCCGTCCCGATCTCGCCGCGCTGAAGGAGGGCCAGAAATGAGCAGCTACCGCGTTTCCGGCAAGGGCCGCATCAACGCCGCGCGGCCGGTGAATTTCACCTTCGACGGCAAGACCTATCAGGGCTTTGAGGGCGACACGGTCGCCTCGGCGCTGCTCGCCAATGGCGTGCATCTGATGGGCCGCTCGTTTAAATACCACCGCCCGCGCGGGCCGGTGGCGGCGGGGTCTGAAGAGCCCAACGCTCTCATCGGCACCCGCCGCGGTCCGGGCCGCTATGAGCCCAACACCCGCGCCACGGTGCAGGAGATCTGGGGCGGGCTCGAGACCACCTCGCAGAACAAATACCCCAGCCTGAAGTTCGACGTGGGCGCGGTGAACGATGCCGCCTACATGCTGTTCTCGGCGGGTTTCTACTACAAGACCTTCATGTGGCCGCGCAGCTTCTGGGACAAGGTCTATGAGCCCTTCATCCGCGCCGCCGCTGGTCTCGGCGTCAGCCCGACCGAGGAAGACCCCGACAGCTACGCCTCGCGCAACCTGCATTGCGACGTGCTGATCGTCGGCGCCGGTCCCTCGGGCCTCGCCGCTGCGCGCGTCGCTGCGGATGCGGGCCTGAAGGTGGTGCTGGTCGACGAGAACGCGGAAGTGGGCGGCACGCTGCTGTCCGAGCCGCAGGCACAGATCGACGGCGCTGCCGCGTGGGATTGGATCGCCTCGGAACTGGCCGCGCTGAAAGCGGCGGGCGTCAAGGTGATGACCCGCACCACCGCCATCGGCTACTACCACCAGAACCTCATCGGCCTGTGCGAGCGTCTCACCGACCACCTTGCGCAGCAGCCCGCCGACACCCCGCGCGAGCGGCTGTGGCGGGTGCGCGCCAAGCAGGTGGTTCTGGCGCAGGGCGCGCTGGAAAAGCCGCTGGTGTTCCACGGCAACGACCGCCCCGGCGTGATGCTGGCGGGCTCGGCGCAGACCTACCTCAACCGCTACGGCGTGCTGGTGGGGCAGCGCCCCGTCGTGCTGACCTCGCATGACAGCGCATGGTACGCCGCCTTTGATCTCGCCGATGCAGGCGCCAAGGTGCAGGCGATCGCCGATACCCGCGACAGTGTCTCCGAGGCGCTGCTGGCCGGTGCCCGCGCGCGCGGCATCCCGACCAAGCTGGGCCGCACCGCTACCGCCACCAAGGGCCGCCTGCGGGTGACCTCGATCCGCATCAACCCGGTCTCCGGCGGCGCTGTCGGCTCGGGCGAGGATATCGCTTGCGACGCGGTGCTGATGTCGGGAGGCTGGACGCCCTCGCTGCACCTCTTCTCGCACACCAAGGGCACGCTGGCCTGGGACGACGACCGCACCACCTTCCTGCCCGAGCGCACCCCCGAGGATTGCGTCATCGCGGGCGCGAGCCGTGGTCTCTGGGGCATCGAGACGGTGCTGAACGACGGCGCCGAGAAGGGCCGGGAGGTCGTGGCGGCGCTTGGCAAATCCGGCGACAGCCGCGGCTATGCCGTCGCCGAGGACCGTCCCGGCACCGGCGTGTCGCATAAGGAACTGCCGACCGATCGCAGCCCCGGCAAGGCCAAGGCCTTTGTCGATTACCAGAACGACGTGACCGCCAAGGACCTGCGTCTCGCGGTGCGCGAGGGCATGCGTTCGATCGAGCACGTCAAGCGCTACACCACCAACGGCATGGCCACCGATCAGGGCAAAATGTCCAACATCAACGGCCTGAACATCGCCTCGGATGCGCTTGGAAAGAAACAGCCTCAGGTCGGTCTGACCACCTTCCGCCCGCCCTATACGCCGACCAGCTTCGGCGCCTTCGCGGGCTATCATCGTGGCAGCCATTTCGAAGTGACCCGCAAGACCCAGATCGACCTCTGGGCTGAAGAGAACGGCGCGGTCTTTGAACCCGTCGGCCAGTGGCGCCGCGCGTGGTACTTCCCCAAAGGGGGCGAGGACATGGAGGCTGCCGTTTCGCGCGAGTGCCGTGCCACCCGCGCCAGCGTCGGCATCTTCGACGCCTCGACGCTGGGCAAGATCGAGGTCGTCGGCCCCGATGCCGTCGAGTTCATGAACCGCATGTACACCAACCCGTGGACCAAGCTCGCGCCGGGCCGCTGCCGCTATGGCCTGCTTTGTGGTGACGATGGGTTCATCCGCGACGACGGCGTCATCGGCCGCATGAGTGACGACAAGTTCCACGTCACCACCACAACCGGCGGTGCCGCGCGGGTGCTCAACATGATGGAAGACTACCTGCAGACCGAGTGGCCCGACCTCAACGTCTGGCTGACCTCGACCACCGAGCAATGGTCCACCATCGCGCTCAACGGCCCGAATGCCGCCAAGCTGCTCGCCCCCTTCGTCGAAGGTGTGGAACTCACCGAAGAGGCCTTCCCGCATATGTCCTGCGTGGAGTGCACCGTGGCGGGCATGCCTGCACGGCTCTTCCGGGTCAGCTTCACCGGCGAGATCGGCTTCGAGGTCAACGTGCCTGCACCCATGGGCCGCGAGCTGTGGGAAACGCTCTGGGAGGCCGGCCAGCAGTACGACATCTGCGCCTATGGCACAGAGACGATGCACGTGCTGCGCGCCGAGAAGGGCTACATCATCGTGGGTCAGGACACCGACGGCACCGTCACGCCCTATGACGCGGGCATGGGCTGGGCCGTGGGCAAGAAAAAGCCCGACTTCGTCGGTATGCGCGGCCTCGCGCGGCCCGACCTCGTGTCCAAGGATCGCAAGCAACTGGTTGGTCTGCTCACCGAGGACAACAGCAAGCTCGAAGAGGGCGCGCAGATCGTCTTCGATCCCAAGCAGGCGATCCCGATGACCATGGTCGGCCATGTGACGTCTTCGTACCACTCCGACGCGGCGGGCCGTCCCATCGCGCTGGCGCTGGTGCAGGGCGGGCACGACCGGATGGGCGAGACCGTGCACATCCCGATGCCCGACCGCACCATCGCCGCCAAGATCACCTCGACGATCTTCGTCGATCCCGAAAACGCCCGTCTGAAGATCTGAGGAGGCCATGATGAACGCTCCGCTTTCCGCCTTCCCGCCCGCCACGCAGGTCGAAACCTCGGCTGCTAAGGTGAGCTCGGTTCTGCCCAAGGTGCGCTTTTCGCTGCGGGCCCGTGGCGATCTGGCGCCGCTCGAACAGGCCCTCGGGGTCGCGCTGCCGCGCAAGATCGGCGAGACCGTGAAGGGTGCCGTCGAGGTGGCCTGCCTCGGTCCCGATGAATGGCTGGTGCTGGCCGCCGAGGCCGCGCCCGTGACCGAGGCCTGCGCCGGGGTCTACGCGACCCTGCCGCACAGTCTGGTGGAGATCTCGGCCCGCGAGGTGACCTTTGTCATCGAGGGGCCGCGCGCCGCCGAGCTGATGACCATCGGCTGCGCCCGCGACATCGACGGGATCACCGTGGGCTCTGCGCGCCGGACGCTGTTTGATGGGGCCACCGTCACGCTCTGGCGCGACGCCGAGGACCGTTTCCGCATGGACGTCGGGAACAGCTTCGCTCCGCACCTGCTGCATCTGCTGCAGGTCGGCGCACGTGAACTTGCTGCCGAAACCCTCTGACCTGAAGGGATAATTCAATGTTCGACCGCCTGCCCAAAGGCGGCATCTCCGATGCCGTCATCGCGACCGCTGTGTCTGCCGAACTGGAGCGCCAGCAAAGCCAGATCGAGCTTATCGCCTCGGAAAACATCGTCTCGGCCAGCGTCATGGCGGCGCAGGGGTCGGTGCTGACCAACAAATATGCCGAAGGCTATCCGGGCAAGCGCTACTACGGCGGCTGCGAGCATGTGGATACCGTCGAGCAGGTGGCCATCGACCGGCTCAAGCAGCTGTTCGGGGCCGAATATGCCAACGTCCAGCCGCATTCCGGCGCGCAGGCCAATCAGGCGGTGTTCCTTGCGCTGCTGCAGCCGGGCGACCGGATCATGGGCATGTCGCTGGCGCACGGCGGGCACCTGACCCACGGCTCGCCGGTCACCATGTCGGGCAAATGGTTCGACGTGGTGTCCTATGAGGTCGACGCCGACAGCCACCTGATCGACATGGAGAAGGTGCGGGAAAAGGCGCTCGAAACCAAGCCCAAGCTGATCGTCGCGGGCGCTTCGGCCTATCCGCGCCAGATCGACTTCGAGGGGTTCCGCAAGATCGCCGACGAGGTGGGCGCCTACCTCATGGTCGACATGGCGCATTACGCGGGCCTTATCGCGGGGGGCAAATACCCGAACCCGGTGCCGCATGCCCATGTTGTCACCTCGACCACCCATAAGACCCTGCGCGGCCCGCGCGGCGGCGTCATCCTCACCAACGACGAGGCGCTGGCGAAAAAGCTGAACTCGGCGGTCTTTCCGGGCAATCAGGGCGGCCCGCTGATGCATGTGATCGCCGCCAAGGCAGTGGCCTTCGGCGAAGCGCTGCAGCCCGAGTTCGCCGATTACGCCGGGCAGGTGATCGAGAACGCCAAGGCGCTGGCAGACGTGCTGCTGGTTGGTGGGCTTGGCATCGTGTCGGGCGGCACCGACAGCCACATGGTGCTGGTCGATCTGCAGCCCAAGGGGGTGACCGGCAAAGTGGCCGAGATCGCGCTGGAACGGGCGGGGCTGACCTGCAACAAGAACGCCATCCCCAATGATCCGCAGAAGCCCTTCGTCACCTCGGGCATCCGTCTGGGCACCTCGGCGGGCACCACGCGCGGCTTCCGCGAGGCCGAGTTCGAACTCATTGGCAGCCTGATCCTGCGGGTGATCGACGCGCTCTCGCACAACCCCGAGGGCGATGCCGAGGTCGAGGCCAAGGTGCGCGCCGAGGTCCGGGCGCTCTGCGACGATTTCCCGATCTATTCCGCCGACCTCTGAGCCGAGACGAAAGACGCCCATGACCCAGATCATCCTGACCGTTTCCTGCCCCGTCCGCACCGGCATCGTGGCGGCGATTTCCACCTATCTCGCCGAGCAGGGCTGCAACATCCACGACAGCGCGCAATTCTCGGACCTCGGCAACGACCGCTTCTTCATGCGCCTCAGCTTCAGTTCCGAAGCGGGCCATAGCCGCGAGGCGCTGGCCGAGGGGTTTGCCGCGATCGCGGCGGATCTGGACATGGAGTTCGCCTTCCACGACCCGCGCCGGAAGATGAAGGTCGCGATCATGGTCAGCCGTTTCGGCCATTGCCTGAACGATCTGCTCTATCGCTCGCGGATCGGCGCGCTGCCGGTGGAGATTGTGGCGGTGATCTCCAACCACCTCGATTACCAAAAGGTCGTGGTGAACCACGACATTCCCTACTACTGCGTCAAAGTCACCAAAGCGAACAAGCCCGAGGCCGAGGCCGAGCAGATGCGCATCCTGCGCGAGAGCGGCGCGGAACTGGTTGTGCTGGCGCGCTATATGCAGGTGCTGAGTGACGAGATGTGCACCGAGATGTCGGGGCGGATCATCAACATCCACCACTCGTTCCTGCCCAGCTTCAAGGGGGCCAACCCCTACAAGCAGGCCTTCGAGCGCGGGGTGATGCTGATCGGCGCGACGGCGCATTACGTCACCGCCGATCTCGACGAGGGGCCGATCATCGAGCAGGACGTGATCCGCGTGACCCACGCGCAAAGCGCGTCGGATTACGTCTCGCTGGGCCGCGACGTGGAAAGTCAGGTGCTGGCGCGGGCGATCCACGCGCATATCCATCGCCGGGTTTTCCTCAATGGCAACAAGACCATCGTCTTCCCGGCGAGCCCCGGCGAATACGCTTCGGAACGGATGGGCTGAAGCGCTCAAGGGCGGAACCAAATCTGCCTCAAGAACGGGCGGCAAGCCACCGGACCGCAACAGGTTTGCGGGATTGGACTGCCGCCCGGTGATGCCGCGGCTCGACAGCGCCGCCAGCGGCGCGCAGGCTGGCGATGGGGTGGGCGATCCGTGCCCGCCGAAGCTTTGCGGAGCCTGCGATGATCTTTCAGTCCCTCTGGGCCGCCACGGCCCCTGACGCGCCGAAACTGCCCGCCCTCACCGAGAGCCGCCGCACCGACGTGCTGGTGATCGGCGGCGGGCTGCAGGGGCTCTCGACCGCGCTGCATCTGGCCGAGGCGGGCGTTGGCGTAATGCTGCTCGAGGCGGGTGAGCCCGGCGTTGGTGCCTCGGGCCGCAACGGCGGGCAGGTGATCCCGGGGCTGAAGGACGATCCCGAGACGCTTGACCGAATCTGGGGGCCGCAGGCGACGGAATTCGCCGGGGCGACCGCCGATGTGCTCTTTGCGCTGGTGGATCGGCTAGGCCTCGACTGCGACGCGCAGCGGGCGGGCTGGATACAGGCGGGCAACAAGCAGGTGCATCTGCCCGGCCTGCGCGCGCGCATGGCGCAGTGGCAGGCGCGCGGCGCTCCGGTGGACTGGCTGGATGGTCCGGCAATGGCACAGGCGACCGGCGCGCATGGGTTTCAGGGCGGCTGGATCGACCGCCGCGCCGGCAAGGTCCATCCGCTGAAGCTGGTCCACGGGCTGATCGACGCGGCCCGTGCGGCGAGGGCGGAGATCTTCGCCAAGACGCCGGTGACGACGCTGGAGCGGCTCGGCACCGGATGGCGCGCGCGGCTGGAGAATGGTGCTTTGATCGAGGCAGATCGGGTCGTGCTCGCCAGCAATGTCTACACGCCGCCGCGGCTGGAGCCGCGGCTGGCGCGGGCCACGGTTCCCGCCAACAGCTTTCAGATCGCCACCGCACCGCTGAGTGCGGAGCAGCTGCAGCGCATCCTGCCGGGTGGCGCGGTCTGCTCAGAGATCCGGCGCGTTGGCACCTATTTCCGCGTCGGCCCGGAGAACCGGCTGATGATCGGCGGGCGAGGCAGTTTCGCTGACCCGCGCAGAGAGGCCGATTTCGCTGAACTGGAAGCAGAACTTGCCGCGCTCTTCGGTCCGGGCTTCACCATCGCGCATCGCTGGTTTGGCCGCGTCGGCATGACACCCGATCACCGCGTGCGCATCTGCGCGCCCGCGCCCGGCCTGCTGGCGGCGACGGGCTTCAACGGCCGCGGCGTGGCGCTGTCGGTGGCGATCGGCAAGGCGTTTGCCGCGCATATGGCGAAAGGTGCGCCGCTGCCGATCCCGCCCTTGCCGTCGATCCCCGCGCTGCCGCTGCACGGGCTGCACCGGGTCTATGGCGGCATCGGAATTCACTACTACCGGCTGCGCGACCGGCTGGACCGCTGATCGTGCGGCAAAGAAAAAGGCGGGCCCGAAAGCCCGCCTTTCCAATGCCATGCGGCGCGACGCTTACCAGGAGGTCAGCACGGTGCCGTGGTATTTCTCTTCGATGAAGGCCTTCACTTCGGGGCTGTGATAGGCGTCGATCAGCGGCTTCACCCAAGGCTGCTCTTCGTCGCCCTGACGCACGACGATGATGTTCACATAGGGGTTGTCGGCGCTTTCCATGGCGATCGAGTCCTCCTTGGGCGAGAGGCCCGAGGCGATCGCGTAGTTGGTGTTGATCAGCGCGGCATCAAGGTCGGCCAGCGAGCGCGGCAGCTGCGCGGCGTCGAGCTCCTGGAAGCGCATGTCCTTGGGGTTCTCGACCACGTCCAGAACCGTCGGCACAAGGCCGGTGCCCTCGGCCAGCTTGATCAGGCCAAGCTGCTGCAGCACCAGCAGCGCGCGGCCGCCGTTGGTGGGATCGTTGGGGATGCCCATGGTGCCGCCCTCGGGGAAGTCCTCGATCGCGGTGATCTTGTCCGAGTAGACGCCCATCGGGGTGGTGATGGTGGTCGCGATCGGCGCCAGCTCAAAGCCGCGGTCTTTCATCTGGTTGTCCAGATAGGGCTCGTGCTGGAACGAGTTGGCTTCGATGTCGCCATCGGCCAGCGCCTGGTTCGGCACCACGTAGTCGGAAAACTCGACCACATCGATGTTGAGGCCCATGGGCTCGGCGACCTTGGCGACTTCTTCCATGATCTCGGCGTGCTCACCGGGCGAGACACCAACCTTGATGTCTTCGGCCATCGCGGTGCCGGCGATCAGGGCCAGCGCGGAGACGAGGGGGATCATACGCTTCATGGGAATTCTCCTTCCATCTGCGTTCTTATTGTTGGTTCAGCGGCCGCGGTTGCGCGGCGCGCGCTTGTCGACCAGTCTGGCCAGCCCCTCGCCGAGGGACTGCACGAGCTGGACCAGCACGATGAGAATGACGACCACCGCCAGCATCACCTCGGGCATGAAGCGCTGGTAGCCGTAGCGAATGCCGAGATCGCCAAGGCCCTCGCCGCCCACGGCGCCAACCATGGCCGAGTAGCCGATGAGGCTGACCAGCGCGAGCGTCAGGCCAAGGGTGATGCCGGGCAGCGCCTCGGGGATCAGCACCTTGCGGATGATCTGCAGCGGCGTGGCGCCCATGGCGCGGGCGGCTTCGATGAGGCCGCTGTCGACCTCGCGGATGGCGTTCTCCACCAGACGCGCGATGAACGGGACGGCGGCGATGGTCAGCGGCACGATGGCGGCGCTGGTGCCAATCGAGGTGCCCGCGATCAGCCGGGTGAAGGGGATGATCGCCACCACAAGGATGATGAAAGGCACCGAGCGCGTCGCGTTGACGATCAGCCCCAGCACCTTGTTCACCCAAGGCGAGGACAGCAGCTCGCCGCGTTGCGACACGGCAAGATAGACGCCGATGGGCAGGCCGAACAGCGTGCCGAGCGCGCCGGAGATGGCGACCATATAGAGGGTCTGAAGCGTGGCTTCGATCAGCAGGTTGATGAGGTTAGCCGACATAGCCGAGCACCTCCGTGAGCAGCTCGTGACGTTCAAGATAGGCGCGGGCTTCGGCGCCGCGCGTGGCCTCGACTGAGACCAGCAGGTTGCCGAAGGGGTGCGGGCCGATCTCTTCGATCGCGCCCGCGAGGATATTGACCGGAATCCCGAGCTCGGAAGTGAGCTTGGCCAGCATCGGATCGGTCGCATGGGTCCCGGCGAAGGTGATGCGGATCACCTCGTGGCTGTCGCCCTGCGGGCGCTCGGCCTGCAGCTTTCCAGCGACGAAGCTCGGCAGGGTGATGCCGGTGATGCCCGACAGGAACGAGCGCGTGGTCGGATGCTTGGGGTCGGCAAAGACCTCATAGGTCGAGCCCGCCTCGACGATCTTGCCGCCGTCGATCACCGCCACATGGCTGGCGATGTCGCGGACCACGGCCATCTCGTGGGTGATCAGCAGGATGGTCAGCCCGAGGTCGCGGTTGATGTCGGCCAGCAGCTTCAGCACGGTCTGCGTGGTCTCGGGGTCGAGCGCCGAGGTGGCCTCGTCCGAGAGCAGCACCTTGGGCTGCGTGGCGAGCGCGCGGGCGATGCCGACGCGCTGCTTCTGCCCGCCCGAAAGCTCTGCCGGGTAGCGGTTGCTGAACTGCTCGAGGCCGACGCGCCCGATGAGGTCGTTGACCCGGCGCTTGATCTCGGCACCGGGCACGCCTGCGATCTCGAGCGGCAGGGCGACGTTGCCGTAAACCGTGCGCGAGCTCAGCAGGTTGAAGTGCTGGAAGATCATCCCGACCTCGCGGCGGATCCGCCGCAGGTCTGCGGCACCGGCGCGACCGACGTCATGTCCGGCGACGGTGACCGTGCCGGAGGTCGGCTGCTCGAGCCCGTTGACCATGCGCAGCAGCGTCGATTTGCCCGCGCCGGAACGTCCGATGATCCCGGTGATCGTGCCGGGGGCGACGTCGAGGTTCACATCCTCGAGCGCCATGACGGTGCCGGAGCCCTTTTTGTCAAAGGACTTTCCCAGCTTGTCGAAGGTGATCGCGGCACCTGATGTCTGTACTTCGGCCATCCGAGTCTCTCGTTTTCGTCCGGCCTCCCCCTTGCGGCGCGGTAGACCGGATATGGGCCGGGGACGCAAGCCCTGCCGGGTGCCTGCGCGCGCGGGCGGCCTGCGCGCGAGAGTGTATCATGGCAGAGGGGCAGGAGGGTGTTCCGGCTTGTGGCGCAGGGCACGGGTGCTGTTCGCCGCGCGGCGGAGGGGGCCGGAGGATGTTCTTTTTGTGCGCTGAGGGCCGTGCCCGACCCTGGGTGGGCGCGGCGCAAGGCTGGTGCAATGCGGTTTATCTAGCAAGCCCTTACGCCCTACGCGCAGCCGGGCGACGTTGTCAGTGCGCCCTCCCATGGGGAGGGTCGGGCGCGGCCCGGGCTGGTCGCCCGGGCAGAGGGGCGGCAAAGGCGCGGCGCCATCCCACGGGCAAGCGCGCGCTGCTCCGCCCGGAGCAAAGGCCGCAGGCCGCCGGGCGAGCGCCTGCCCGTCCCGGCGGGCTGGCGCTTTGTCATCCTCGTGCAGCGATTGAGGTCGTCCGGATGTGGCTGAGCTAAAGCAATGACCCCCATGGGGCGGCGCGCCAACCCACGGGCAGGCGCGCGTCCGGCTCTTGTTCCGCTATCCCTGACTGCGCGCCGCCAGCCAAGCGCGCCAGTTCGCTTCATTCCCGGCAAAGGCGTTGAGGTCCACCGGCCCGCGCACCCCGGGCACCAGACCGGTGCCGGTGTACTGCCAGAAGCTCCAGCGCTCGTCGGGGTAGCGCTCGGACGGGTGCGCGGTGACCGAGCGCAGCCAGAACTCCGTGCCATGCAGCGAGCCCAGATCGTTGCGGGCATAGAAGTCTGGCGTGGTGTAGATCACCGGGGCGGTGCCGTAGTGGCGCTCGACGATGCGGGAGAATTCGCGGATGCTGGCGCGCACCTCGTCTGCGGGCGGGCGGATGCGGCAGGTGGGCGAGAGGTGGTTCCACTCCATGTCGAGGATCGGTGGCAGATCTCCGCGCCGTTTCGGGACATTGGCGATGAACCACGCCGCCTGCTCGCGCGCCGGGCGGCAGAAATAGTAGAAGTGATAGGCCCCCACCGGCACACCCGCGGCCCGCGCCCCGGCGGCGTTCTGTGCAAAGGCCGGATCAATGTGATCCCCGCCCTCGGTCGCCTTGAGATAGCCGAAGCGAATGCCCGCGTCGCGGGCCTCGCGCCAGTCGATCGCCCCCTGATAGCGTGCCGCATCGAGCCCGTGCACCGGGTAGCGCGAGGGGCTGACCGAGTCCCACGCGTGGGGATCGGTGTCGCCAAAGCGGCGGGGGATGCCGCTGGCACGGTTTTCGCGGATATAAAGCGCCTGCGTTTCGCTGGCGGAAAGGGTGGCGGTGCGTGGCGCCGAACTGCCGCAACCGCCAAGGGTCGCTGCGAGTGCGACGATCATCGCGCCCGCCCGGACCCATGGTCTGGGGGATGTCGTGATCATCTTCTTGTCCTGCTCTTGCCTGTGAAGAGCGTAACGTGAAAATCGATTCACGGCATCATGTAGTTGTGCAACACCGGGGGATGACCAAGCGTTGCGTCCACGCCGCCGCGCGGGCGGCGACGTGGGGCAGGGGGTCAGCGCTGCGAGGTCTGCCAGTCGGGATGGATCCACGGCTGGCCGTTGTCGCGGGGCAGGGGCTGCTTTCCAAGGATATGGTCCGCCGCCTTCTCGCCGCTCATGATCGACGGCGCGTTGAGGTTGCCGTTGGTGATCTGCGGGAAGATCGAACTGTCGGCGACCCGCAGCCCCTCGACACCGATCACCCGGCATTCGGGATCGACCACCGCCATCGGATCGCTCGCCGCGCCCATCCGGCAGGTGCCGCAGGGGTGATAGGCGCTCTCGGCGTGCTCGCGGATGAAGTCGTCGAGCTGCTCATCGGTCTGCACCGCGTCGCCCGGCTGGATCTCATGGCCGCGATAGGGGGCAAAGGCCTCCTGACCGAAAATCTCGCGGGTGAGGCGGATGCAGGTGCGGAAGTCGGCCCAGTCATCCTCATGCGACATGTAGTTGAAGAAGATGCTGGGCGCGTCCTTGGGATCGCTGGACTTCAGCGTCACCGCGCCGCGCGATTTCGAGCGCATCGGCCCGACGTGGGCTTGGAACCCGTGGCCCTCTGCCGCCGCCTTGCCATCGTAGCGCACCGCGATGGGCAGGAAGTGATACTGGATATCGGGATATTCCACACCGGCTTTCGAGCGGATGAAGGCGGCGCTTTCGAATTGGTTCGAGGCGCCCGGTCCGCTGCGGGTGAACAGCCATTGCGCCCCCACCAGCGCCTTGCCGAAGAGGTTCCAATATTTGAACAGCGACACCGGCTGGGTGGCCGCCTGCTGGATGTAAAGCTCGAGGTGGTCCTGCAGGTTCTGGCCGACACCGGCGCGGTCTGCGACCACCTCGATGCCATGCTCTTTCAGGTGCTCGGCCGGGCCGATGCCCGAGAGCATCAGCATCTTCGGCGAGTTGATCGAACTGGCAGAGAGGATCACCTCGGCCTCTGCCTTGATCACCTCGATCTTGCCCTTGCGCTCCAGCTCGACACCGGTGGCGCGGCCGTTCTCGATCACCACCTTGCGGGCGAGGCCGCGCACCAGCTCGACGTTGCCGCTGGCCATGGCGGGTTTGAGATAGGCCTTATAGGCCGACCAGCGCTCACCTTTGTAGACGGTCGCATCGAACGGGCCGAAGCCTTCCTGCTTTTGGCCGTTGTAGTCGTCGGTGGCCTCATAGCCCGCCTGCACCCCGGCCTCGACAAACGCGCGGGTGAGAGGGTTGTCACGCTTGCCGCGCGAGACATGCAGCGGGCCGTCCTTGCCGCGCCAGTCGGGATCGCCGCCGTGGCCACCCTCGTGCCATGTCTCCATGCGCTTGTAGTAGGGCAGCACGTCGGCATAGGCCCAGCCCTGCGCGCCCATCTCTTCCCATGTGTCGAAGTCGCGCGCGTGGCCGCGCACATAGACCATGCCGTTGATCGACGAGGAGCCGCCCAGCACCTTGCCGCGCGGGGTCGCCAGACGGCGCCCGCCCAGATGCGGCTCGGGCTCGGATTCATACCCCCAGTCGTAACGCTTCATGTTCATCGGATAGGACAGCGCGCCGGGCATCTGGATGAAGGGCCCGGCATCGGTGCCGCCATGCTCGATGACGATGACCTTCCGGCCCGCTTCCGCGAGCCGGTAGGCGATGGCGCAGCCCGCAGAGCCCGCGCCGACGATGACGAAATCCGCTTGCATGAAGGGCCTCCTCAGAACGGGGCCTCGGTCGGCGCCATGCCGACGTAGACCGATTTCAACTGGCTGTAGTGCTCGATCGCCGCCTTGGAGTTCTCGCGGCCCACACCCGAGTTTTTCGACCCGCCAAAGGGGGCCTCGACCGGGGTGAGGTTATAGGCGTTGATATAGCAGGTGCCCGCCTCAAAACCCGCCGCGACGCGATGCGCGCGGGTGAGGTCATTGGTGAAGACACCGGCGGCGAGGCCGAACTGCGTGTCATTGGCGCGGGTCAGCGCCTCTTCTTCGGTGGCGAACTTCAGCACCGACATGACCGGGCCAAAGATTTCCTCGCGCGCGATGGTCATCTCGTCGGTGACATCGGCAAAGAGCGTCGGCTCGATGTAGAAGCCCGCGCCGTCGATCAGCTTGCCGCCTTTCACCAGACGCGCGCCTTCCTCGACGCCCTTCTTGATGTAGCCTTCGACGATCTCGCGCTGGCGGGCCGAGACCATCGGGCCGATGGTGGTGGCCTCATCCATGGGATCGCCGATCACCGCGTTTTCCATGCGCTCGGCGACGCGGGCGACGAATTTGTCATAGAGCCCGTCCTGCACGAAGACCCGGGTGCCGTTCGAGCAGATCTGGCCGGTCGAGTAGAAGTTGCCGTTGATCGCGGCGGAGACGGCGCTTTCCAGATCGGCATCGTCAAACACCACGATGGGGGATTTGCCGCCCAGTTCCATGGTCACATGGCGGATGCCCTCGGCGGCGGCGGCATAGACCTTGCGGCCCGTGGGCACCGAGCCGGTGAGCGAAACCTTGTCGACGCGCGGGTCGGTGACCAGCGACGCACCAACCGGGCCATAGCCCTGCACGACGTTGAAGATGCCCGCGGGCGCGCCCGCCTCAATCAGCAGCTCGGCGAGCTTCAGCGCGGTGAGCGGCGTCATCTCGGAGGGTTTGAAGACCATCGCGTTGCCGCAGGCCAGCGCCGGGGCGGCCTTCCAGCTGGCGATCTGGATCGGGTAGTTCCACGCGCCGATGCCGACGCAGACGCCCAGCGGCTCGCGCCGGGTGTAGACGAAATCGCCGCCCGCGACGGGGATATGCTCGCCGGTCAGCGTGCCAGCGAGGCCGCCGAAATACTCCAGCGCCTCGGCGCCCGAGGCGGCGTCGGCGATCAGCGTTTCGGACATCGGCTTGCCGGTGTCATGAGTTTCCACCTCCGACAGCGCGCGGTTGTGCTCGCGCAGCAGATCGGCGGCCTTGCGCAGCACACGGCCACGCTCGGTGCCCGACAGCGCGCCCCATGCCTTCTGGGCGGCCTCGGCGCTGGCGAGCGCTTCGTCGATGATCGCCGGGGTCGCGGCATGCAGGGTGGCGATAACCTCGCCGGTGTGCGGATAGATCACCTCGATCTTCTCGCCTGCGGTGTCTTCGACGTAGCGGCCGTTGATGAAGTGGCTGCCGGCGGGTTGATAGGATGTGGTCATGTTTACTCCTGGGGTCCTGCAAGGGGGGCCATCGGGTCGGGATCGGCCTCCGCCATGGAGATGTCGTCGTTTTCGTGGACTTCGGTGCATTCGGCGGCGATCGCCCGCAGCACATGTTCAGCGCCTTCAGTGCCGTCGACGTCGCCGAGGGCTTCCTCGGGCGGGCGCAGCATCTTGGTATCTAGCGCGTAGCGCAGATAGAGCCCGTCGATCAGGCCGCCGATTCGCCGCGCCACGTCGGGTGCGCGTTCGCGAATCTTCGGGCGCAGCGCGCAGACCAGATTGCTGTGCAGTCGGCGCTGATAGAGATAGAGCAGCCGCCGCGCCTCTTCCGAGCGCAGCGCGAGTGCGTAAAAATTCACCCATGCCGAGATCGCCTCGCGGCGGAAGCTGCCCATGCCGAAACTGGCCTGAACGATCGCGTTCACGCGTTCGTCGGGGGTTTTCGACCCGGCCAGAGCCTGCGTCACATCTGCCTTATATTCCGCGAGGATAGAACGCATCGCTGCCAGAAACAGCGTGTCCTTGTCGTGGAAGTAATGGAACGCCAGCCCCGGCGAGACACCGGCGCTTTTGGCGATCTGGCTGGTGGTGACGTTGAGAGTCCCCGACGCGCCGATCTCGCGGATCGTCGCAGCGATCAGATCCCTGCGTCTTTCTTCCTCGGATTTGCGTGCCATGCGGGGCTCCCACAGATTTCTGGTTGCTTTTCTGGGATACCCCGTCATTAATTGACTCGTCAATCAATAACTCAGACTTCATCACGCTAACCTCCAAAGGGGACCCTATGAAACTCGTACTGACCACCTCCGCTCTCGCTCTTTGCGCAACCGCCGCCGCTGCAGATTGCTCCAAAGTAAAGTTCTCGGACGTGGGCTGGACGGACATCACAGCAACCACCGCCGCCACCTCTACCGTGTTGAAAGCGCTGGGGTATGACACCGAGACCCGCGTTCTGTCGGTGCCGGTGACCTATGTGTCGCTGGAAGAGGGCGACATGGACATCTTCCTTGGCAACTGGATGCCCACGATGGAGGGCGACATCGCGCCTTACCGTGAGGCCGGAACGGTCGACACCGTCCGGGCGAATCTCGAAGGCGCGAAGTACACGCTGGCCACCAATGCCGCCGGTGCCGCGCTTGGGATCAAGGATTTCGCCGACATCGCCGCGCATGCCGACGAGCTGGATGAGACCATCTACGGCATCGAGCCGGGCAACGACGGCAACCGCTTGATCATGGATATGATCGAGGCCAACGCCTTCGATCTCAAAGAGTTCGACGTCAAGGAAAGCTCCGAGCAGGGGATGCTCAGCCAGGTATCGCGCCTGTCGAAGAAGGACGAGCCTATCGTCTTCCTCGGCTGGGAGCCGCACCCGATGAACGCCAACTTCGACCTCACCTATCTTTCGGGCGGTGACGAATGGTTCGGCCCCGACTTCGGCGGTGCCACGGTCTACACCAACACCCGTGCCGGCTATGTCGAGGAATGCCCGAACGTCGGCAAGCTGCTGACCAACCTCGAGTTCACCCTCGAGATGGAAAACGAGATCATGGGCGCGATCCTCAACGACGGCGAAAAGGCCGAGGACGCGGCAACCACATGGCTGACCGCGAACCCCGAAATTCTTGACGGCTGGCTCGACGGCGTGACCACTCTGGACGGCGAACCGGGGCTGCCGGCGGTCAAAACCGCACTGGGCCTCTGATCCGAGGTGTGTGCCCGGCGTCTCCGCGACCGCGTGGGGGCGCCTGCCTCCCTCCTCAACTCTCATAGATAAGGAGAGCTGCCTTGGACTGGCTGACCTCGTATAAAATCCCCGTCGGCGACTTCGCGGCCGCGATCTTCGAAGGTATCCGCGACCACGCCGAAGGGTTTCTCGATCTGCTTTCCGTCGTGCTGGAAGCGATGATCGACGGTATTCTCTGGGTGCTGCAAGAGCCCCACCCGTTCATCATCATCGCTGTCTTCGTCGCCTTCGCGTGGCTGATGCAGCGCAGCTGGAAGATCTGCGCCTTCATCGCGCTTGGCTTCCTGTTCATCCTCAACCAGGGCTACTGGGAAGAGACCACCGAGAGCCTGACGCTGGTGCTGTCGGCTTGCGTGGTCTGCATGGCCATCGGCGTGCCCGTGGGCATCGCCGCCGCGCACCGGCCCCGGCTTTACGCGGTGCTGCGTCCGATCCTCGATTTGATGCAGACGCTGCCCACCTTCGTGTATCTGATCCCGGCGATCGTCTTCTTCGGCATCGGCATGGTGCCGGGCCTCATCGCCACGGTGATCTTTGTGCTGCCCGCGCCGATCCGCCTGACGCAGCTGGGTGTCTCCTCGACCCCCGAGCGGCTGACCGAGGCGGTCCGCGCCTTTGGCGGCACCAACCGTGACGTGCTGTTCAAGGCCGAACTGCCCTATGCGCTGCCGCAGATCATGGCGGGTCTCAACCAGACCATCATGCTGGCGCTGTCGATGGTGGTGATCGCGGCTCTCGTGGGTGCCGACGGCCTTGGCGTGCCGGTGGTCCGCGCGCTCAACCAAGTGAACACCTCGCTTGGCTTTGAAAGCGGGCTGGTGATCGTGGTGGTCGCCATTCTGCTCGACCGTATGCTCAACTTCGGAGGCGACAAGAAATGACCACCGCTGTCAAAATCGACAATGTCTCCATCGTCTTCGGCGAAGAGCCGGAAAGCGCGCTACCGCTGATGGACGAGGGGCTGGACCGCTCTGCCATCCAAGAGCGCACCGGGCAGGTGCTGGGCGTGCACGACTGCAACCTCGACGTCGAAGAGGGCGAAATCCTCGTGCTCATGGGCCTGTCGGGCTCGGGCAAATCGACGCTGCTGCGCGGCATCAACGGGCTGAACCCTGTGGTGCGCGGCGGGGTGCATGTGCGCGAGGGCGACAGCCTCGTCAACGTCACCAAGGCCGCGCCCGCCGACCTGCGCCGTATCCGCCGCGAGCGCGTCGCCATGGTGTTCCAGCAGTTCGGCCTGCTGCCGTGGCGCTCGGTTGCCGAGAACGTCGGTCTGGGCCTCGAACTGGGCGGCATGGGCAAGGCCGATCGCCGCAAGAAAGTGCTCGAACAGCTTGAGCTTGTGGGGCTTTCTAACTGGGCCGACAATAAGGTGGGTGAGCTGTCGGGCGGCATGCAACAGCGCGTGGGCCTCGCGCGGGCCTTTGCCACCGAGGCACCGATCCTGCTGATGGACGAGCCCTTCTCGGCGCTCGACCCGCTGATCCGCACCAAGCTGCAGGATGAGCTTTTGGAACTGCAAGCCAAGCTCAAGCGCACGATCATCTTCGTCAGCCACGACCTCGACGAGGCGTTCAAGATCGGCAACCGCATCGCGATCATGGAAGGCGGGCGCATCGTGCAATGCGGCACGCCGAACGAGATCGCAGGCGATCCGGCGAACGACTATGTGGCCGAGTTTGTGGCCCACTCCAACCCGCTCAGCTTCCTGCGCGCCAAGGACGTGATGCAGCCGGTCGAAGGCGTGGCCGAAGTGGAGGTCGACGAAGAAACCCCGGTGCTCGACTTCGCTGCAGGCATGACCGAGCGCAATGCGCCGGTGGCGGTCACGCGCGGCGGGGTGCGCGTCGGGCTGGTGACGCCCGCGACGCTGCTCGAACGGCTGGTGGCGCCGCAAACCTGAGGCTTACCGCCTACGCAAAGACAGAAGAGAGGTGCCCGACGGGGCGCCTCCCTTTTCTTTGTGCGGCCCAGAGTTTCCTGAGGGATCATCCCCTAGGGGCGATAGACCAGCAGCATCTGCGTCTGCAGTCTCAGCGTCCGCGCCTCGCGTTCTTTCAGCACCTGCTGGCGCGCAAGAAGCAGCGTTTCCAGTGCCTTCTGCCGCGCGTTGTAAAGCTGGCGCACCTTCGAGCCGCGATTGCCAATGTGCACGAAGAGATGCTGCCGCGCGCTTGGCACCAAGTCCGCCACGCGGCGCTGTGCAAGCCGAAAGGCCTCGTCCGCCTCAAGCCAGGCGCGATAGGATTTCAGTAGAAGTCGTCGTGATGCAGTTGCCATGCCTCTCCTCCCAAGGAATGCAGCGGTCCCGACAGACTCGAAGTATAGCCCGAGGGCCCGCAGCTGTCAGCCCGGCATGGCGTCGCAGCCGGTCCCTTAGGCGCCGCCGCGCGTCGCGCCGACGACCCAAGGCAGCACCTCGGCCAGAATGCGCGAGGTGCCGCGATCGAAGGCGGCCACCAGCGTGTCGGTCTCGGTGTCTGCGGCGGGTTCGGTCACCTCGAAGGTGCGCGCCGCCACGACAGAGGCGTCGCGTTCCCGCACGAGCCGCAGCATGATCCGGATGCGCACGGCGGCACCGCTCTCGGCTCCCTGCGCCTGAAAATCAGTGAGCTCTCCCAGCAAGGCGTAGTCGCCCTGCGCCCCCAAGGGTGCCCGCCCGACCGAGGCGAAGGCGCCGGTCTCGGACAGGCTGCGCACCAGCAGGGTCTGCAGCATCGCCGGGGCCTCATCCGACCAGCGCACCCCGGGCAGATATTGCGCCTGCAGCGGTGCCGGGCGGATCATGATCCGCTCGGTCGAGAGCGCACCGCTGGCGATCGGCGGCTCAACCACCAACTCCAACCGCCCGCGCGCCGTCGAAGGCTGGATCGGCGGGGTCTGCAACTCGTAGATCTCCAGCGGCGTCGAGGCGTCGTCGAGCGCGGCAATGGCACCGCAGCCCGAAAGCCCGAGCGCAAGCAGCAAGGCGGGCAGGCGGGAGGGCAGGGATCGCGGGGACAGCTGGAACATATGGGGCTACCTTCGATATTCTGGGGCGCGCGGGTCGAGGAAGAAGCGGCTCGGATCGCGGCGGATCTGCGTGGTCAGCGCATCGAGATTGTCGATCAGCGCGCGCGCCTCGGCGGCCAGCCGCCCGAACTGGGGCAGGGCGGTGGCGGAGAACTCGCGCAGCGCCGGGCGGGCATCGCCCACCGCGCCTTCGAGCCCCGAGAAGGCCGAGGCCGCCGAGCGGCTGGCGCTGCGCAGCTCGCTGGTGATTTCGGGGATCTCTCCGGCCACCGTGCCGATCGCGCTTTCGAGGCCCGCCAGCGTCTCGCGCAGCTGCGCGGTGATCTGGCCCACCTCGTCGCGGATCACCTTGTCGGCTCCGTCAAAGGCACGCTCGGCGGCGACAAGCGCGCGGTCCCCGGTCTCCAGCGTGCCGTTGATCGCCGCGAGCGTCTCATTGGCATTGGCGAATGTGGTCCGCGCCGCCTCCAGTGTTTCGGAGGCATTTTGCGCCAGCCCATCGAGCTGGCCAGAGGCAGAGGTCAGATCCGCGCCCACCGTGTCGATGGTCTGCGCGGCGGAGCGGGTGGCGCTGCGGATGTCCTCGAAGATGGCGGTCAGATCGCCGCCCGCGGTTTGCCCAAAGTCGCGGATGACCGCTGTGGCCTCGGCGGTGGCGGTGCGCAACTCGGCGACAAGGGCACTGGTGTCGCCCGCGATCAACCCGTCGAGCCGCTGCGCCGCGCCATCCACGCTGCGCGAGGTCTGCGTCAGCTCGGCGATCAGCGCATCGACCGAAGCCAGGGTCTGCTGCGCCTCAGCCAGGCGCTGCGTCGCGGTCTCTCCGGTGGTGGTGAAGGTGCTGGCGAGCGTCTCGGCCCGGTCGCTGAGCGCGGCAAAGCGGCTCTCGATCTCTGCAACCGACCGCTGCACCTGTTCTGTCGCCGGGCCGAGCTGCGTGGTGATGTAGTCCTCGGCCACCTGCACGCTTCCAGAGCCTTGCGCGATCAGCCCGCGCGCCTCTTCCGAGAGCGCCTCGACCGAGCGCATGGCGGCGCTTGCGTCCTGCAGCGTGGTGCCCGCCTCACGGCTCAGCGTGTCGATGCTTTCGGTGATCGTCCCGACACCCTCGGCAAAGCCATTCACCGAGTCCGCCACCGAAGAGATCGCATCAAGCGTGTTTGTCAGATCCGCAGAGGCCCGCTCGACGTTTTCCAAGATATTCTGCACCCGCGCCTGCGTCTCGCCCCCGATGAGGCCGCGCAACTCGCGCACCAGTTCCAGCGTTTCCGACAGGATCTCGGGGCCTTCCTCGGTCAGCGACTGCAGCGCGGATTGTCCGGCCTCGATCATCGGCACGTCGCCCTCGGCCTGATCCGACAGCAGCCGCGCGCCGGGGCTGCCCGCGGTGATGCCCACATAGCCGACGCCGGTCACCCCCTGCGCCTCGATCGTCGCCAAAGAATTGCTGCGCACCGGCGTTCCGGCGGTCACCTCGGCCCGCACCCGCACCGAGCCGTCGCCCTCGGGGGAGAGGCCAAGGCTCACCACCTGTCCGACGGGGAGGCCGGAAAAGCGCACCTCCGAGGCGATGCTCAGGCCTGATACTGACGGGAAGTCGATGTCGTAATAGTCAAACTGCTTGTCGAGTTCGACATTGGCGAACCACAGCAGGAAGCCCAGAAGGCCGATGAAGCCCGCGATGGCGAAGGCTCCGACAAGGACGTAATTGGCGCGCGTCTCCATGATCACTCAGCCCCGGCCTGTGGCCCGGCGGCGCCGGGCTTTGCCGCAGCAGCCTGCGCGAGGCGGGCGCGCGGTCCGGTGAAATACTCTTGGACCCAAGGGTGATCGACCTCCAGCATGTCCTGCAGCGAGCCGGTGACAAGAACGCGCCGCTCGGCCAGCACGGCGATACGGTCGCAGGTTGCGTAAAGCGTGTCGAGGTCATGAGTGACGAGAAACACCGTAAGTCCCAGCGCCGTTGTAAGATTGTTGATCAGCTGATCGAAGGCCGCGGCCCCGATCGGATCGAGCCCGGCCGTGGGCTCGTCGAGAAAGACGATCTCGGGGTCGAGCGCCAGCGCCCGTGCCAGCCCCGCACGTTTGCGCATCCCGCCCGACAGTTCCGATGGGTAAGCATCGCCCGCGCGATAGGGCAGGCCGACCATCGAGATCTTCAGATCGGCCAGTGCGCGGCGCAGCGGCGCAGTCAGCCCCGGCACCCGCTGCAGCGGCACTTCGACATTCTCGCGCACGGTCAGCGACGAAAACAGCGCGCCATCCTGAAACATCACGCCCCAGCGGTCGTCGAGCCTTTCGCGTGCGTCGCCGCGGGCGGTGAGCACCTTGGTGCCAAAGGCCTCGATGTCTCCGGCGGCGGGCGTCTCCAGCCCGGTGATCGCCCGCAGCAGCACCGACTTGCCGGTGCCCGAGCCGCCGACAACGCCCAGCACCTCGCCGCGGTAGACATCGAGATCGAGATCCTCATGCACCACATGGCTGCCGAACTGCGTGCGCAGCCCGCGCACCCGGATCACCGTCTCACGCGGCGCGCTCATAGCCCCAGCTCCGCGAAAAAGACCGAAAACAGCGCATCGGCGACGATCACCGCAAAGATCGCCGTCACCACCGCGCTCGAGGTCATCCGGCCCAGAGATTCCGCGTCGCCCTTCACCTGCATCCCCGCGTGGCAGCCCACCACGCCGATGATCAGCGCAAAGACCGGCGCTTTCACCAGCCCGACGATCACATGCGACACATCGGTGCCCTCGATCAGCCGGGTGCGGAACATCGAGGGCGAGATCCCAAGCTCGATCCACGACATCAGCGCGCCGCCGAACAGCCCCATGATGTCGGCCACCAGCCCGAGGATCGGCAGCATCAGCAGCAGCGCAAGGATGCGCGGCACAAAGAGCACGGTCACCGGGTCGAGCCCAAGGGTGCGCATGGCGTCGATCTCCTGCCGCATCTTCATCGAGCCGATGGCGGCGGTGAAGGCCGAGGCGGTGCGACCGGCGACGATGATCGCGGTGAGCAGAATGCCCAGTTCGCGCAGCACCGAGATGGCGATGAGATCGACCACGAAGACCTCGGCCCCGAACTGGCGCAACTGGCTCGCGCCCTGAAAGGCCAGCACCACGCCGATCAGGAAGGCCATCAGCGACACGATCGGCACGGCGCGCAGGCCCACATCGTCGCAATGCGCGACCAGCGAGGTGAAGCGGAACTCGCGCGGATGGGTGATCACCCGCAAGAGCCCGGCAAGAAAGAGCCCGAGATACGCCAGCAAGCCGCGCACGAAGGCAAAGCCGCCGATGACCCGCTTGCCCGTGGCCTCGAGGAACGCCTTGGGGCCATGCGGGGCGGGATCTGCGGCATCGGGCTGCGGCATGGCGCTGCGCACGGTGTCGAGCAGCAGCGTCGCCGTTTCGCTGGCGTTTTCAAACCGGACGCTGCCGCCTGCCTGCGCCACGCGCTGTTCAAAGGCGATGAGTGCCCAAGCCCCGGCGGTGTCCATGCGGGTGACACCGGCCAGATCGACGCTGACGTCCCCGCCGTGCATTTCGCCAAGCGCCGTTTCCAACGCGCCGACCTCCTGCACGCTCAGCGGGCCGGAGAGGGTGATCCGCCCGCCTCCGACTGATTCTTCGTGCTGAACCTGCATATGCTCGGCGCTCATGCGCGGGACCCTCCCGGCCTATGCTGCTCATTTTTAAAGGCTTTGCTTGGCGGCGCCAGCGCTATTCACCCGGCCAGCCCGGCGCTGTTGCCGCAGGGGCGCGCTTTGCCACAGGTGCCGCCCGGCACAGGAAGCTGCCGCTTTGCGCGCATCAAAGCCTCAACAGAACGCCTCATGCGGGAGCTCGCGCGCAGATTTTGGGCAAACACGAGTAGGCCGCCTTCTCTCGTGATTAATCGTTTAATTAGGCGTTGACCGACGCGAAATGCCCTGATTAATCGTTTCACCAAAGAGGACATCATGGCCAGCATCAAGCAGATCGCACAGGATATCGGCGTCTCGACCGCCACCGTCTCGAACGCGCTCTCCGGCAAGGGGCGGGTGTCGAAGGATCTGGTGGCGCGCATTCAGGCGCGCGCGGCAGAGCTTGGCTATCAGCCCAGCAGCGCGGCGCGTGCGCTGAAAACCGGGCAAAGTGGTATCCTTGGTCTTGTCATGCCCGATCTGACCAATCCGCTGTTCCCGCGCATCGCGCAGAACCTCTCGGTTGCCGCCGAGGCGCGTGGCCTTGGCATCCTCATCGCCGACTCCCGTGGCAGCGAGGCGCGGCAGGCCGAAGCCTTGCAGCGGCTCATTGGGCGCGGCGTCGACGGGGTGGTGATCGTGCCACAAAAAGGCACCTCGCCAGAGGCGCCGGGCCTTCCTTCGGTGACCATCAATACGGTCTCGGATCCGCGCAACACCGTCTCGGCCGACCATGCCGGGGGCGGCGCGCTGCTGGGGCGGCATATCCGCGATCTGGGCCACCGCCATGTGGTGCTGCTGGGCGGCGACAGCGTGTCGGACGTGCAGCGCGACCGGATGCGCGGCATGACCGAGGGTTTGGGAGAGGGTGCGCGCTTTGAAGCCGTATGGGGTGAACCGGGTCTGGAAGACCTGCCGGGCCTCGTGCGTCAGGGCGCCACGGCGATCCTTGCAACCTCGGACCTACTGGCGCTGGCCGCGCTGTCGCATCTTTCGCGCGCGGGGCTTTCGGTGCCCGGTGACGTCAGCCTCACCGGCTTTGACGATCTGCCCTTTGCCACCGCCATGCATCCGGCGCTGACCACAACCGCGCAGGACATGGCAACCATCGCCGAGCGCGCGCTCGAAGTGCTCACCGGCATGATCGCCGGCGGCGCCGCGCCAACTGCAGGCCATGCGGTGCCCATGCGCCTTGTGACGCGCGCCTCTGCCGCCGCGCCGCGCACGCATAAGATCAACGAAGACCCAACCAAGACCCCGACCAACACGGAGTGACTGCCATGAAGACCTCGCTTTCCATTCTCGCGCTCGCCAGCGCATTCGGCACGGCGGCGCATGCCGCTGACAAAACGCTGACCATCTCGGTCTATTCCTTCGCGCAGGACGAATACAAAGAAGCGCTCTACGATCCCTTCGAGGCGATCTGCGGCTGCGATCTGGTGGTCGAGACCGGCAACAGCGTCGAGCGTATGGCAAAGATCGAAGCCAATGCCGCCGACCCGGTGATCGACATGGCCGTGATCTCGACGCAGGACGCGCTGGCGCTGGCGCGCAAGGGGCTGATCCAGCCGCTCGACAGCAGCAAGCTCAGCAACTTCGACAAGCTCTACGACAGCGCCAAGGATCCGATCGGCGACAACATGGCCGTGGGCTACACCTTCTATGCCAGCTCCATCGTCTACCGCTCGGATCTGGTGGACATCCAAAGCTGGGGCGATCTGATGGGCGACGAGCTGGCCGGTCAGGTGGCGCTGCCCAATGTGACCACCACCCAAGGCCCGCTGACGCTGATGATGCTGGGCAAGGCGATGGGCCACGAAGAGGACTTCGGCCCGGTGATCTCTGAAGTCGGCGCGCATGCGAATGACATCGTGACCTTCTTCTCGCGCTCCTCCGAGCTGGTGCAGCTGATGAACCAGCAAGAAGTGATCGCCGCCCCCGTGGGCCGTTTCGCATGGGCCAGCTTCAAGGACGCGGGCCTGCCATTCGCATGGGCCGAACCCAAAGAAGGCCAGGCCGGCGGCATGAACGTGATGATCATGACCAAAGACAACGGCAACGAGGATTTGGCATATCAGTTCATGGACTACTGGCTCTCGACCGAGGTGCAGACCAAGATCGGTGAGATGCTGATCGACAGCCCGGCCAACAAAGAGGTTGAGCTGAGCGAAGAAGCCGCCAGCAACCTCACCTATGGGGCCGAGGTGATCGACGCGCTGAACATCCTGCCGGCGGCAGAGGTGCTCGACAACCGCGAAGGCTGGGTCGAGCAGTGGAACGCTGAGGTCATCCAGTAACCGCATCGCCGGGGGCACCCTCCCTCCCTTGCAGCCCCCGCGAATGGCCATGGACGTCACTTATTTCCCGGCGTCCATGGCCCCCGAATACGCCTGATCGCACGCGATCCGCGCGCTCCGGCCAGCAGGCCGAACGCGTTCCGACATAAGCCCCAGACAGAGGGGAACACGCATCATGTTTCGCAACACCCGAGAGGGGCTGGCGCTGGCGCTTCCGGCGGCCATCTTCTCGACGCTGCTCTTCCTCGTGCCGGTGGGCATCCTGCTTTCCGAAGCCTTCCGCGGCGACGGCAGCGGCTGGTCGCTGCAGGGCTACATCGATTTCTTCTCCACGCCGCTCAACCGCACGGTCTTTCTGCGCACGCTGAAACTGGGCGTGCTGGTCGCGGGCACGGCGGCGGTGATCGGCTATGCCGCCGCCTTCTGCATCGTGAACCTTGGCCCGAAGTCGCGCGGCAAGGTGTTCGGCATGGTGGTGCTGCCGCTGATGATCTCGCCCGTGGCCCGGACTTACGCATGGATCGTCATTCTGGGCCGCACCGGCATCGTCAACGAGGCGATCACCGGGCTGGGCCTGTCGGACACGCCGCTGCGGCTGCTGTTTACCGAGACCGCCGTCTTCCTCGGGTTGCTGCAACTGTTCCTGCCGCTGATGATCATCAGCCTCGTGTCGGCCATGGAGAACATCCCGCGTGACGTGGTGCCCGCCGCCCGCGTGCTGGGCGCAAGCTGGATCGCCGTATTCTTCAAGGTGATCCTGCCGCTGACCAAGGAAGGGCTCGTCATCGGCGGCACGCTGGTCTTCACCGGGGCGCTGACCGCGTATATCACCCCGGCGATCCTCGGCGGCTCCAAGGTGCTGATGCTGGAAACGCTGCTCTACCAACGGGTTAACGTCTCCAACGATTTCGTCTCGGCCAGCGTCATCGCCATGATCCTCATCGTCATGTCCTTCTCGGCGAACCTGCTGCTGAAGCGCATCGCCACCGCCCGGAGCTGACCTCATGAACACCTCCATGCGCCACCTCGCCAACTGGTCCATCTTGGGCCTTACGCTGACCTTCCTGATCGGGCCGTTCCTGATCATCATCCTCGCCGGGGCGTCGGATACCGAATATCTCGCCTTCCCGCCCGAAGGGCTGACCCTGCGCTGGTATCTCAAGGTCTTCACCGTCGAGAGCTTCCGCGCCTCCTTCCTGCTGTCGATGGCGTTGGCGGTTTTCGGCACCCTCGCGGCGCTGCTGCTTGGCGTGCCCGCCGCCTATGCGCTGAACCGCTACGACCTGCCGATGGCCGAGACCGTGCGCACCATCGTCGCCGCGCCGATCATCGTGCCGGGCATCATCGTCGGCCTTGCGCTCCTGCGCTACATGGTGGTGCCCACCGGGGTCACGGTGACGCTGGCGCTCTTCATGGCGCATACCGCGCTGGTGCTGCCCTATGCGGTGCGCGTGGTCAGCTCGTCCATGCACAACCTGCGCGCCGATATGGAAGAGGCCGCCGTGCTGCTCGGCTGCACGCGCCTGCAGGCCTTCACCAAAGTGGTGCTGCCGAACATCCGGGGCGGGGTGCTCGCCGCTTTCATCCTCGGCTTCGTCACCTCCTTCAATCAGGTGCCGGTCTCGCTGTTCCTCTCGGGGCCGGGCGTCCGCACCCTGCCCATCGACATGCTCGCCTATATGGAGATCACCTTCGATCCCTCCGTCGCCGCGCTTTCGGCGCTGCTCGCCTTCATGTCGCTCGCCATCGTCTTCACCGCCGAACGCCTGCTGGGATTCTCTCGCTATGTCTGACGCTTTCGTCCAACTCTCCGACCTCACCCTCAGCTACGGCAAATCGGTCGCCGTGCCGAACCTTGATCTGTCGATCCGCGAGGGCGAACTGATCGCGCTGCTCGGGCCGTCGGGCTGCGGCAAGACCACCACCATGCGCGCCATCGCCGGGCTGCTGTCGCCCACTGGCGGCAGCATCACCATCGACGGGCGCGACGTGACCCGCGTGCCCGCCAACAAGCGCGGCATCGGGCTGGTGTTCCAGAGCTACGCGCTTTTCCCGCACCTCACCGCCTACGAGAACGTCGCCTTCGGCCTGCGCCTGCAGAAGCTGCCCGAGGCCGAGATCAAGCAGCGCACCGAGGAAGGGCTGGCGACCGTCGGCCTCACCGGGTTCGAAAAGCGCAAACCGGCTGAAATGTCGGGCGGTCAGCAGCAGCGCGTGGCGCTGGCGCGCAGCCTTGTCATGCGGCCCAAGGTGCTGCTGCTCGACGAGCCGCTGTCGAACCTCGACGCCCGGCTGCGCCTCGAGATGCGCACCGAATTGCAGCGGGTGCAGAAAGAGACCGGCATCACCATGGTCTTCGTCACCCACGATCAGGCCGAAGCGCTGGCGCTCGCCGACCGCATCGTGCTGATGAAGGATGGCAAGATCGAACAACTCGGCACGCCCTCCGATCTCTATGCGCGCCCGCAGACGGCATTTGCGGCGGAATTCATGGGGTTCGAGAATATCTTCAAAGTAGAGGGCGAGGAGATTGTGACAACCAAAGGGCGGCTTTCTCTGGCCTCCCGTCCCGATGCTCCGATCCTTGCATGGCGCCCGGGAGCGGTGACCGTGGGCAGCGGCCCGCATCAGGGCCGCGTCGCCGCCTGCAGCTTTGCGGGCGCGCACCGCGAATATGTCATCGACAGCGCGGTCGGCCCGATCAAGGCCGATGCCGCCATCGACCTGCCCGAGGTGGCCTTGGGCGAGACCATCGCCTTTGATCTGCCGCTCGCGACCGCGCGGGGCCTTGCCGCATGAGCCTCTGGGTCGATACGGATTACGGCTTTGACGATCTCTGGGCGCTGCTACTGCTGCGCCGCTATGGGGCAACCGTCGAGGGCATCTCGCTGGTCGCCGGCAACTCGCCGCTGCCGCAGGTCATCGCCAATGCGCTCGGCGCGGCGCAGGCCTATGGGTTCGACGCACCGCTGCACGCGGGGGCCCACCGCCCGCTGAAGCGCGAGCCCGAGACCGCACAGGCGATCCTCGGGGAGCGCGGCATGGACAGCCGGGGCCGTTTTCTGCCCGACGTGGACGGCCCGCAGCCGCCCGCCGACGCCATCGAGGCGCTGGCCGATTGGCTGATGCAGGGCGGCCCGCGCGAGGTGCTCGCGCTTGGCCCGCTCACCAATATCGCCCTACTGGTGCAGGCGCACCCCGAGGCCGCCGCCCGGATCACGCGGCTGGTCTGGATGGGCGGCAGCAACGGGCCGGGCAACCATTCGCCGCTGGCCGAGTTCAACGCGCTCTGCGATCCCGAAGCGGCCGACGTGGTGGCGCGGGCCGGGCTGCCGCTCGACGTGATCGACCTGATGATCTGCCGTCAGGCCCGCTTCGGTGCCGCCGACATGCCGCAGACCGATCCGCTGACCGCCGACCTTCTGGGCGGCTACCTCGACATCGGCCTCAGCCGGGGCCGCGACGGCATGGCGATCTACGATCCCGTCGCCGCGCTGGCGCTGGTCCGCCCCGAGGCCTTCGACTTTGCGCGCCAGACGCTGCAGGTCTCGGTGGCCGCGGATGACACCTACGGCGCGACGACCTTCACCGCCGACGCGGCGGGGCTGACCCGTCTGCCGACCGCCCCGCGCGAGGATATTGCCCGGCTCTGCCTCGACGCGCTGCGGCAGGAGGACGCGCAATGAGCTTCCCGGCCGATCTCAACGACCCCGATCTGCGCGCCCGTGCGGTGCGCGCCGCGCGCGGCGAGGTGCCTTTCGATCTGCTGATCGAGGGCGGCGAGCTGCTCGACATGGTCACCGGGCGCACGCGCCACGCCGACATCGGCCTCATCGGCCCGCTGATCGCCAGCGTCCATGCGCCGGACCCGAGCCGCGACGCCACGCAGCGCATCAGCGCCCATGGCCAGACCATCGTGCCGGGCTTCATCGACAGCCACATGCATGTGGAAAGCTCGATGATCACCCCGGCGGACTATGCCGCCGCAGTGGTGCCGCGCGGCGTCACGACAGCGCTGTGGGATCCGCATGAGCTGGCCAATGTGGTGGGCGAGGCGGGGCTGGACTACGCCTGCGCCGCCGCCAAAGGGCTGCCGCTGCGCCTGCTGCCGCTGGTGCCGACCTGCGTGCCCTCGGCCCCCGGGTTCGAGGCCAGCGGCGGCGATTTCACCCCCGACACCGTGGCTCGCTGGCTCGACCGAAGCGACACCCATGGCGCGGCGGAACTGATGACCATGCAGCCGCTCTTGGAGGGCGATCCGCGCGTGTCGGGGATCGTTCAGGCCGGGCTGCAAAGCGGCAAGCGGGTCTGCGGCCACGCCCGTGGCCTTACGGGCGGCGATCTGGCGGGATTCGCGGCGGCAGGGGTCGAGACCGACCACGAGCTGACCGGCGCGGCGGATCTGATGGCCAAGCTCGAAGCGGGGTTCACCATCGAGCTGCGCGGCTCGCATCCGCATCTGCTGCCGGAACTGGCAGAGGCGCTGCTGGAGCTTGGCGAGTTGCCGCAGACGGTCACGCTCTGCACCGATGATATCTTCCCCGACGATCTGGCGGCCAAGGGCGGGCTCGACGGGGTGATCCGGCTGTTGATCTCCTGCGGCCTGCCGCCGCTCTGGGCCTATCGCGCGGCGACGCTCAACGCGGCCAGCCGGATCGGGCGGTCCGATCTGGGCCTTGTCGCGCCGGGACGCCGCGCCGATCTGGTGCTGCTGTCGGATGTCGAGGCGGTGACGGCCCGCGCGGTGATCGCAGACGGGCGCCTTGTGGCGGAACGCGGCGAGCTTGCCGCGCCGCCCGCCGCTGTGCCCGTGCCCGCGACGCTCGCCCAGACGATGCGTCTGGACCCGATCACGGCAGAGGATTTCGAGATCCCCGCGCGCGGCCCGCAGGCGCGTATCGCGACGCTGTCGAAACCCCGCTTCCCGGTCTGGGGAGAGCGCCGGGTGGAGGTCGCGAACGGGCGGCTCGTGCTGCCTGACGACATGATCCGCATGGGCATCGTCAACCGCCACGGCGCGGGCACGCCGATGCGCACCGCGTTCCTCGAGAACTGGGGCGACTGGCGCGGCGCGTTTGCCAGCAGCGTCTCGCATGACAGCCACAACCTCACGGTCTTCGGGCGAAACCCCGAGGATATGGCCGCCGCCGCAAATGCGGTGCGCGCGGCGGGCGGCGGGCTCGCGGTCGCGGCGAAGGGCAGGGTGCTCAGTTGCCTGCCGTTGCCGGTTGCCGGGCTGATCAGCGAAGCGCCGCTGCCGCAGATGGCGCTCGACTTCGCGGCGCTGCGCGCGACGCTCGACGGGCTGGTGACATGGGAGCCGCCCTATCTGGTGTTCAAGGCACTCTTCGGGGCTTCGCTGGTCTGCAACGCCGGTCCAAGGCTGAGCGATCTGGGGCTGGTCGAGGTCTTTGAAGGCACCGTGCTGGAAAGCTGCGTGCTCGAAGACGGGCTGGGCTAAGCGCCCGACCCCAAGTCAGACGTCGCGGGCCTGCGCCAAAGCGTGCAGGGCCGCGCCGCGCGCACCCGAGCTGTCGCCATGCTGCGCGATGGCGATCTTTGGCGCGCGCATGCTGCCGAGCCGCACCCGCTCCAGCGCCGCCGCGAGCCGCAGCTCGACGCCCGGTATCTGCGACAGGCCGCCCCCCAGCACGATGCAATCCGGATCATGCGCCAGCTGCAGCGTCAGCAGCAACTCGCCCGCCAGATGCGCCCAGATCTGCAGAACCACCTCGGCGGCGCGTTCGCCGTCGCCAGCGCGCTGCGCAAGATCCGCGGGTTCCAGTTCAGCGCCGAGATACTGCCGCGCCAGCCACGACAGGCCGGGACCAGACAGACAGGTCTCAAAGCAGCCGCGCCGTCCGCAACCACAGTCGCGCAGGGCCAGATCGACGCCCAGCCGGTCGCGCAACTCCTGAAGCGCGTGGGCGGGAAGCCCGATATGACCAATTTCCACAGCCGAGCCATTGGCGCGATAGCCCGCACGCCCGTCCTGCGCCAGCCCCGCGCCGATCCCCGTGCCCATGATCAGCCCGATCACCCGCCGCGCCCCGGTGCCCGCGCCGCCGTGGGCCTCGGACAGCGCAAAGGCCTGACAGTCGTTGAGCAGCGGCACCGGGCGTCCCAGCGCCTCGGCCAGCGCGGCGGGCAGGTTATGGCCGGTGATGGGGATGTTCGCGGCAAACCCAAGGCCGCTTTCGGGGTCGATAAGACCGGGCAGGCCGATGCCCACCGGCAGCGCCGCGCCAAGCCCCGAGGTCTCTTCCAGCCAGCGCACCTGCGCGGCCGAAGCCTTTACGAAAGCGGTGAAATCCTCTGCGGGGGTCGGCAGGCGGCGGGTATCCAGCGTCTGCATCTGCGCATCGAAGAGCCGCGCCTCGATCTTGGTGCCGCCAAGGTCGATCCCGCCAGAGGTCGCGCCATTGGATGCGCGCGGCATATCCGCAGGCGCAAAGCGGGGCTGATCTGGCTGCGCGGGCATAGGCTCTCCTTATCCGTCGGCGTGGTGCGGCCTTTTCTGGCACGGGCATAGAGCCTGTCGCGGCGGCAAACGGCAAGGGGATTGCGCGCAATCGTGCGGCGGGCGTGATGCATAAAAACGAAAAAGGCCCGCACCTCAATGAGGTACGGGCCGATCTTCACCTAGGTGCCGCGATCACTTCAGATCGAAGCGATCGGCGTTCATCACCTTGGTCCATGCCGCCACGAAGGCCGGCAGGAAGGCTTCGGCACCGTCGTCCTGAGCGTAGATCTCGGCGTAGGCGCGCAGGATCGAGTTCGAGCCGAACACCAGATCGACGCGGGTCGCGGTCCATTTGGTCTCGCCGGTCTTGCGGTCGCGGATCTCGTAGAGGTCCTTGCCCACCGGAACCCACGAATAGGCCATATCCGTCAGGTTGACGAAGAAGTCGGTGGTCAGAGCGCCCGCCCGGTCGGTGAACACCCCGTGCTGGGTGCCGCCGTGGTTGGTGCCCATTGCGCGCATGCCGCCCAGAAGCACGGTCATCTCGTTCGCGGTGAGACCCATGAGTTGCGCCCGGTCGAGCAGCATCTCTTCGGCGGACACCACATAGGACTGCTTTTGCCAGTTGCGGAAACCGTCGGCGACGGGCTCGAGCGGATCGAAGCTTTCGGCGTCGGTCATCTCGTCGGTCGCGTCACCACGGCCCGGCGCGAAGGGCACCGAGATGTCATAGCCCGCGGCTTTGGCGGCCAGTTCCACACCGGTGTTGCCCGCCAGCACGATGGTATCCGCAAGGCTCGCACCGGCAGCGCTTGCCAGCGGCTCGAGCACGCTCAGCACGCGCGCCAGACGCTCGGGCTCGTTGCCCGCCCAGTCCTTTTGCGGCGCGAGGCGGATGCGCGCACCATTGGCACCGCCGCGCATGTCAGAGCCGCGGTAGGTGCGGGCGCTGTCCCATGCGGTCGAGACCATATCGGCGACGCTGAGGCCCGAGGCCGCGATCTTTGCCTTGAGGCCACCGATGTCGTAGCCGGTTGTCCCCGCGGGGACAGGGTCCTGCCAGATCAGGTCTTCGGACGGCACATCGGGGCCGACGTAGCGGGCTTTCGGGCCCATGTCGCGGTGGGTCAGCTTGAACCAGGCGCGGGCGAAGGTTTCCGAGAAATACTCCGGATCGGCCATGAACTTCTGGCAGATCGCGTTGTAGATCGGGTCAACCTTCATCGCCATGTCGGCATCGGTCATCATCGGCATGCATTTGATCGAAGCGTCTTCCACGTCGACCGGCATGTCCTCGTCGTTGATCTCGACGGGTTTGTACTGCCAAGCGCCTGCGGGCGATTTGGTCAGTTCCCACTCGTGACCAAAGAGCATCTCGAAGTAGCCCATGTCCCATTGGGTCGGGTTCTTCGTCCACGCGCCTTCGATGCCCGACACCACGGTATCACGGCCAATGCCGCGGCCCTTGGTGTTCATCCAGCCCATGCCCTGCGCGGTCACATCGGCGGCTTCGGGATCGGCCGAAAGGTCTTCGGCGTTGCCGTTGCCGTGCGACTTGCCGATGGTGTGGCCACCGGCGGTGAGCGCGGCGGTTTCCTCGTCGTTCATCGCCATACGGGCGAAGGTCTCACGCAGATGCGCGGCGGTCTTCACCGGGTCCGGCTGGCCGTTGACGCCCTCGGGGTTCACATAGATGAGGCCCATCTGCACGGCGGCCAGCGGGTTTTCCATGGTCGAGGGATCGGCCACATCGTCATAGCGGTTGTCCGACGCGGCGAGCCATTCTTTCTCGGCGCCCCAGTAGACGTCTTTCTCGGGGTGCCAGATGTCTTCGCGACCGAAGGCGAAACCAAAGGTCTTCAGGCCCGCGACCTCATAGGCGATGGTGCCCGAAAGGATCATCAGGTCGGCCCAGGAGATCTTGTTGCCGTATTTCTTTTTGATCGGCCAGAGCAGGCGGCGGCCCTTGTCGGTGTTGACGTTGTCCGGCCAGCTGTTGAGCGGGGCGAAACGCTGGTTGCCGGTGCCGCCGCCGCCACGGCCATCGGCCAGACGGTAGGAGCCTGCAGCGTGCCATGCCACGCGGGCGAACATGCCGACGTAGGAGCCCCAGTCCGCGGGCCACCATTCCTGGCTGTCCTTCATCAGCTGACGGAGGTCGTCTTTCAGCGCCTCGACGTCCAGCTTCTTGAGCTCTTCGCGGTAGTTGAAGTTCGGCGCGAAGGGCTGCGTCTTGCTGTCGTGCTGGTGCAGGATGTCGAGATTGAGGGCGTTCGGCCACCAGCTGGTCACCGAATTGGCGGTCGAGGTCTGACCGCCGTGCATCACCGGGCAGCCGCCCGTGGGTTTCACATCATTTCCGTCCATCACTGGCTCCGACATTCGCTGGGTTATCTGTTACCGGCGGGGCAGTTGCCGCCGCGCAGGAAAGACCTACATGCGCCGGGCAATAAAAAGAAATCGTAATTTTTTCGCATTGCGATAAGGCAAAGCTATCAATCTACGGAGGCAGGCGCCCGCAGCGGAACCCAATGCGCCGCCGGGTGTTGCCTGTGCATGAACAGCCCTGAAAGCCCGTCCCGCACCCAACCAGCCCAAAGCGAGGCCATGCATCGCCGCGCCGAGGAACGCTCGGTCCTGAGCGCCTCGCGCCTCTCCGCACGTCTGATCTATGAGGTCATCCGCCGCGACGGCGAGGAGGAGCTTAACCGCCCCGCGGTCTCATTGATCTGGTCCGGCCTCGCGGCGGGCATCCTGATCAGCCTGTCGGTGATCGCGCAGGCGGTGCTGAAAGCCTATCTGCCGAAGGCCGACTGGGCGTGGCTCATCGAGTGCTTTGGCTACTCGCTGGGCTTCATCGTGGTGATCTATGGGCGGATGCAGCTGTTCACCGAGAACACGATCACCACGGTGATGCCGGTGGTGGCGCAGCGCTCGGCGACCTGCCTGCGCAAGATGCTGCGGCTCTGGGGCATCGTGCTGGCGGCGAATGTGACCGGGGCGACCATCGCCTCGGCCTTCCTGCTGCTGCCCGGCGTGGTGCCGACCGAACTGGCCGACAGTCTGTTGGCCGTGGCGCGTCATGCGGTCGAGGGCACGGCCTCGGGCAACTTCTTCCGGGCGCTGCCTGCGGGTGTGCTGATTGCGGCGCTGGTCTGGGTGATGCCCGGCGCGCGCGGCGAGTCGCTGCTGATCGTGCTGGCGATGACGTGGCTGCTGGCCGCCGCTGGCTTTGCGCATGTCATCGCGGGCACGGTGGAGGCCGGGCTGCTGGTCTGGCACGGCGAGATCGGTGTCGGCCATGCGCTCTTCCGCTTCTTCCTGCCGGTGCTGGCGGGCAACGTCGCGGGCGGTACGGCGATCTTCACGCTGGTCACATGGGGGCAGGTGAAGAACGAGGTCGCGCAGGCCGATGAGGGCGGGCAGGAGATCGGCCTGCCTTCGGGCACCCGGCGCGCTTAGGCTTAGGCTTTGGGTTTGGGTGCGGCCTGATCAGGCGATGCGCCGCTCTGATGGATGCGGAAGTTCCACGCGATCACCGCGTTGAGCACCGCCGCCCCAAGCGCCGAGTAGAGGATCAGATCCAGCGGCAGTACGAAAAGCGCCACGCCAAAGACCACCGCGTCAAAACACATCTGGAACCAGCCGGTGCGAAAGCCCGTGCGCTCTTCGACGATGAGCGCAAGCACGCCCAGACCGCCCGCCGAGGCGTTGTGGCGGAAGAGGGCGATCAGCCCCGCGCCCGCGGTCGCTCCGGCAAGGATCGCCGCCAGAAGCGGCGGCAGACGCTCGAAGCTGATCCAGCTTTCCAGCAGCGGCGTGGTCACCGAGATGCCGACCACCGCCACCAGCGTGCGCAGGGTGAAGACCTTGCCGCGCCGCTTCCATGACAGCCACAGGAACGGCAGGCTCACCACGAGGAAGATCACCCCGAAATCCACCGGCAGCAGATAGCTCAGCAGCACCGAAGCCCCCGCGGTCTGGCCGGTGATCAGCCCGCAGGCCTTGAGCAAGACCACGCCGAGGCTGGCCATCAGGATGCCAAAGGCCAAGCCCTGTGCATCATAGAGCGAGATCGGGGAGCGGAGTTTCATCGGGGCAGGGGTCCGGGCTGGGAACAGGGGAATGCGGGCCTCTTGCCCCCCTTCGCGCGCTATCGCAAGCCGCAGATCAACCGGCGGGCGAAATTTCCGGGTCTGCCTGCGTGTCTGCCTGCGTGTCTGCCTGCGTGTCTGACGTCGCGTATGCTGCGTCGAGAACCGGCGGGCGGGTGTCAGACGCGAGGACGGCGGCCCGGTCCGTTCGGTCGGCTCAGCACGAAGATCGCCGCACCGCCCATGCAGACCAGCTGGATCAGCAGAACGCGTCCCGGCAGGTCGAGATACACGCTCAGCAGGAAAGCCGCGCTCATCATGCCCACCGCCATGGCCTTGTGCCGCGGCGCGATGGCGCCATTGGCGCGCCAGTCGGCAATCATCGGGCCAAAACGCGGATGCGATTGCAAATAATCATGCAGCCGCGGCGAACTGCGCGAGAATGCGAAGGCCGCAAGAAGCACCAGCGGCGTCGTCGGCAGCACCGGCAGCACGATCCCGACAATCCCGGTCACCAGAGAAATTGAGCCAAGCGCCAGCCACAAAAGGCGCAGCCCGCCGGTGGCGGTGCGCGGAGGATGCAGGTGAGGATCAGACTTGGTCATCGCGGCGTGCCGATTGCAGAAACGCCCCTCAGGGCCGTGCCTTCCAAGATAGGTCAAAACGGCGGGGGTTCAAAAGGCGCAAGCGGCAGTCGGCACGTTTCGGGCATTTATTTCGTCATGCGGCGACGGCAGCCAGAGAACCAGCCGAGGGCAGCGGAGGGCAATCTAAGACATGCCCTTAGGCGATCCATAGAACTCATAAGTAAGATTATGTTAATAAAACTTCCGTTCCGGGCAAGGCTTTCTAGCCGAGCGCCGACATCAGCCCACCTCATTCGACGGGCTGCTGGCGGCTGTCTTTCTTAGCTGCTGTGCCGGATTTCCCAGTCTTTAGAGGCGCTTTCTCTGGTGTCTTAAGGCTTTTGTCGCGGTCCTTGGGGCGCATGGCGACAAAGAGCCCGACGATCAGAACCGCCGGAAAGCCGAGATACGCCAAGAGCACGACGAGAAAACTTGCGTCCGATAGCCAAAGGATGATCCCGCCCACGACACCAAAGAGGCCCATCAGGCACCCGATGACAAAGCCTCCCCCTGGGCCGACGCGACCGGGCTGTTCGCCTTTTTTGGCGTCGTCTTCCATAGACTACTTCCCTCCCTGAAAAGCAGAATGTAGATGCCGAAAGTTGCGGAAGAATACTCCTGTGCTGAGGACAAAATTGGCTATTTCCAATAAATATAAAGCAACGGATATATTTGAAAAAGACAATTTTTGCGCGATTGAAATCCCCCGATTCCCCAAAGCGTATTTTAAGTAGAGTTCCATATCTTATTAGGTATTTCTAAGCCATTTAGCGCCGCACGACAATCTGGCGGTCGCTCTGATCCGCTCGCGCGGGATCACAACTTTAGGACGTTAACCGCCAAAACTGCTGCGCGCGCCGCCGGTACGACCGAAGCCACCGCGCGAGGCGACGCTGGCGCGGGTCATCGGCGCTTTGCCAGCGGTGGTCGGCGGTTTCGAGAACATGCTGGTGCCCAGCTTCGCGCGGCCCGAATTGCTGGAATAGGTGCTGGCGCCGGTGGCATTGGTGAAGCGCCCGTCGGGGGTGCGATACAGCGGCTGCGCGGCCGCCATGCCGGAACGCCCGCCGAGCATATTGCCAATCAGATAACCCGCCAGCAGCGGCATGAAGATACCGCCAGAGCCGCCCTGAACCTGCTGCGCTTCGCTGTCACAAGCGCCTTCGCCATGCTGCTCTTCGCAAACCTGCAGGCTGTCATAGCGCGGCGCGGATTCCACATGCAGCGTCTCGGCGTCGGCAAAAGCGGTCTCGCAATCCTGTGCCGAGAACATCCCGCCGTTGATCGCGGCGCTGCGGCAGCTTTCCAGATCGGGAAAGGCCTGCGCGTCCACCTGCTCCTCGCGGCAGCCCGCAAGGCTGAACGAGGCGGCGCCGACGATCGCCAGCGCGACGGTTCTGGAACGTTTTCTCATCGGTGTCTCTCCCGGTCGTCTGGATAAATCAGTCTCTAATGAAATGCGGCTTGAAGCGCGACAGATCCTGCGTGATCCGTGCGCGGTCTTCGCGGACGCCGATGCCAGCGCAGGTCTCGCCAATCACCCATGCGCCGATCACCGGGCGGAAGCCCTCAAAAACCGGCAGCGGCTGGTAGGCCTGCACCACACGCGCATGGTTTTCATAGCCGCCATCGGGCGCCGCTTCGAGCAGCGCGCCATTCTCGGTGATCCGCACCGAAGCGCCCTCGCGCGAGAAGATCGGCTTGCTCACATGGCCCCTCTGCAGCGCCTCTGCGGCGCGAGAGATCAGCGGGTCGTTCACCGCATCTCCAGCCAGCGCGCCGCTCACCTCATCCTCGAAGAAGGCAGGCAAAAGGTTCGGATGGCCCTCGAACATCCGCCACAGCACGGGCAGCAGACCCTTGTTCGACAGCACCGATTTCCAAGCGGGCTCCAGCATCAGGCAGCCGGCGGTGCGCAGGTGCTTGGCATAGTCGTCCCGCAGCAGGTCTTCCCAAGGATAGAGCTTGAAGAGCGTGCCGATCACCCGGTCTTCGGCGTCGAGGAACTGCCCCTCGGTGCTGACGCCGAGCTTTTCGAGATCGCTGTAATGCGCGCCAAGCTCCGCCTCGCGCGCGGCCCAGCCCATGGTCTCGACGGTGCCGTAATCCTCGGCATTGCCACCGGCGGCGGTGAAATGCAGATCTGTGCCCGGCTCGAACAGCGCGCGGAAACGCTCGACCAGCGCCTCATGGATGCCGTTGAACTGGTCGTCGCCTTCGCGCAGCACGCCCGCTTCGATCTGGTCTTCGAGCCACAGCCATTGGAAAGACGCGCTCTCGTAAAGAGAGGTCGGCGTATCGGCGTTATATTCCAGCAGCTTCGCGGGCCCCTGCCCGTCATAGGCGAAATCGAAGCGGCCATAGATCTCGGGATCGCCGCGCTGCCAGCTTTCGGCGACAAGGTCCCAATGCTCGGCGGGAATGCCGAGCCGGGTCATCAACTCTTCGCTGGCGGTGATCGCAGCGGCGGCCTCGCGGCACATGCCATGCAACTCGGTGGAGGGATCCTCAAGATCATCCTCGATCTCGCGCAGCGTGAAGCGATAGGCCGACGTTTCGTCCCAATAGGGCTCGCCATGCATGTCAGCAAAGCTGAAGCCCAGTTCTTCGGCCTTGTCGCGCCATCCGGCGCGCTCGGGCAGATTGATCTTTTCCATCGCCTCCTCGGGGGCCGTCTTCGCCCTCCCCTTGCCAGAGATGGTGGGGGAACTGAAGGGCGGATCGGCCGGTCGAGTGTATATAGGCGCGCGCGCTTGAAATTGAATTGCCGGAGGTGCCGCCGCGCCGGGGTGACGCAGCGGCACTTCATGTGGTTTATTCGGGCCGTTCCATCAGCCGCAGCACGGTCACCCCGGCGGCATTGGTGAGGCTGAGGCGGTTGCCGCTGCGCAGATAGCCCGATGCCTGTTCGAGCGCGGCGACCATGTCCTGATCAAGCTTCATGCGCGGCTCCGGGCAGGCCCGGCGGGTGCCCGCGAAGGGCTGCACGAAGCTGATCGTTCCGGCGCCGATCTCGGCCCGTCCGGAAAAGCGGTTGCAGCCGCCGTACATGGAGAACCTGCCGTCCTCGTCAAAGGCGATGCTGGGCGGATCCTCGGTCACCAGAAGCCGACCGCCAATCTCGGAGGCCGCCCATTCGACACCGGTGATGCGCATCGGCGCGGCAGCCGGGTCTTTGGGCGTCTCGGCCGCGGGCACCGGCGCGATCTGTTCAAGCGTGATCTCGGGACGTTCGGGCGCATCGCGGGTCAGCGCGGAGAAAGCGGTGGTGGTGCGCAGGACCGTGGTGGCGCCCGAGGCGACCTTGCCCGACACGACATAGCTCATGCGCGGATCGATTTGCGCGTCGTCATAGGGCAGCCGGATCTGCACCGGCAGCGTCTCGATACGATAGCTGCGCTCGGCGATCACGATGGACGGAGCATCGGCCCGCGACACGTCAAGCAGCGAGACCTCGAGCAGCGCCTCGGGCGGCAGCGTGGCCCCCTCGGCGAGATGGACCACCACGGGAAGATCTACGGTCTCGGCCATCAGCGGCGCTCCTCCAAAGGCCAGCAGCAGGCTGGCGAGGCCAAGACGACGGGCCAGACCTTGCAAAGGGTTCATGTGATACCTCCCTGTAAACAATGCGTTTTGCGCAATTTTCCTCGCCGCAGCCTGTGGGCGTTCAACCAGTTTTCAACCGCTCCGGCTGCAGTTGCGCCCATGATGGCCTATGCCCGCTTGACGGGCAAGCGCCGCACGCCCTCAGCCCTTTGCGTTCGCGGAATTCCCCTGCCGCACCAATGCGATGAGGCCCGCATCCGGCAAGTCTGAGGGGGCGACGGGTGCAAATGCCTGTGCTAGGCTCGCCGTCGATTACTCTCCCGGTGGTGCGCGCCGCCGGGTCTCCGCATTTGAAAAGGTAGGGATTTTGGATGGCTCCGCACGCACGCACCGCGCGATTTGTCACGACTTTCATGATGGCCCTCGTTGGCGGGCTGCTGTTCTTCGCGTTCCTCTATGAGGACGCGGTGGCGCTCGGCCCGGAGCGGGCGGTGGCCGAGCCGCGCGGCCTGCAGATACGCTATCTCATCGCCATGGTGCTGGGCGGCGCGCCTTCGGGCTGGCTGCTGTCGGGCCTTTACGGGCGGCGCGGGATCGGGGGCTATCTGCTGGGCTTCGTCGGCTCGATCGTGGCGCTGATGGTGGCGGGGCTGTTTGGCAGTGCCGTGGGTCTGCTCCCCGACATCCTGCGCCAAGGCTGGGACGCATCCGATCTGATCCCGATCCTCTTTGGTGCCGTAGCGCTGCCGCTCTCTTTCGCCGGAGCGCCACTGCTGTTCGTGGGCTGGCTGGTGATCAGCCTCGCCACGCATCTCTGGGCCAAGCGGGTGCGCAGCGCCTGAGGGGGCCACTGAGCATGGGGCGGGCGCCAGTGAGGCACCCGCCGCCGGGTCGGCTGCCCGGTTAGCTGCCCGGTTAGCTGCCCGGGGTCACGTGGCTGATGTGATCGCCGCTTTCATCCTCGGCGCCGCGCGCCTTGTTGACCACAAAGACGCCGCCGTCTTCGGCGGTTGTCAGGTGGTTGGGGTAGCTGCCGATCTCGGTCTTCGCCACCACGTCGCCCTCGGGCGAGACGGCGACCAGCGAGTCCGAGCCGCGCACGGCGACCCACGCCAGATCGTTCACCGCGTCATAGGTCACGTTGAGCGGCCCCGAGCCCACCGGCACGTCATGCAGCGCCTCGCCGGTCTTGGCGTCGAGGATCAGCAGGTTGTCGGTGTTCATGCCGGTGGTGAAAATCAAACCGTCCTCGGCGTCATAGGCCACGCCGATGGTGCGCTTGGACAGCGGCAGCGCATGCACGGAGGTCTGCGTGCCGGTGCCCAGATCGACCGTCGCCACCTCGTCGGTGGTCAGGCTGACCACGACCAGCGTGGCGCTCTCGGCGTCGATGTCCATGCTGGCGGTGCCAAAGCGCTCGCCGCGCTTGCCCGAACTCAGCTCGATCGGGGCCAGCTCTTCCAGCGTCGCGCTGTCAAAGACATGGATCACCGGCTCGAAGGTGGCGCTGACGTAGACCTTGCCATCCAGCACGAGCGCATCGCGGGGGTGCGGCACCGCGCCGGGCTCGAACTGCTTGATCAGCGACAGATCGTCGGCGCTATAGACTGCGACGGTGTTCTGCCGCGTGTTGGTCACCCAGACCTGCCCCTGCGCCACGTCGACGCCAACGCCGTAGACCGCGAAGACACCGCCATCGCGGCCATTGTCGCCATCCGGCGCGTCTGCGGGGGTCACTTCAGCCAGCACTTCCAGCGTCGACGGATCAAGCTTCATCAGCTTGCTTTCGGTCACCGGCGGACGGCCCACGGCGGAGGTCACATAGAGCGCATCCGGGGTTTGCGCCACCTGATAGAGCCCCGACGCCAGCTTCTGCGACGTGACGCTCAGCCCGCCGCTTTCGGGCAGCACCGGCGAGACCTTCAGGTCCACGGTCATGGCAAAGGCCGGATCGGCGATCTCGGCAACCACCGGGTAAAGCCCCGGCTCGGCGCCTTCGGGGATGGTGATCTCGGTGCTGAAGGCGCCTTCGGCATCTGCCACGATCGGCGCGCCCTCGTTCAGCGCGACGCCATTCTGCCGCAGCACGACGCTCTGACCGGGCGCGAAGCCCTTGCCGCGGATCTCGGCGGTGCTTCCGGCGGTGATCGGCGCGCGGTTCAGCCCCTCGGCGATCATCTGGCCCTCAAAGCCCTTGGCAAGGCCGGTGAACGGATCGGAAAGCGCAGCGCCAGCCATCAGCGCGGAAAGCGCGAGGCCGCAAACGCCAGTGCGGAGTGCCGTGGCAAGGGACATGAGTGTCCTCCTTTGGAGGCGGCCGGGCGGGCCGCTGAAAACTGAAAGCAATAGCTTGGGCGCAGCGCCGTGGCTCTGCGGCGAGGGGCGCGCAGGTACCATCTGACTAGAATGACCGACTTTTCCAGTCAAGTATTTGGCGTGTCACATGACATGGCCGTGATCTCGCCCCGACCCAGCGCCCGATCTGCGGATACCCGCAAACGCGCAGGGTGATTGACGGATTGTCTGGCAATCGGTCAATGCCCTTGCTACGCATTTCCCCGGAGGACGATTCACAGGGAGGAGAATTCATGTCCAAGACCTTTACCGCCGCCGTTGCCGGCGCGATCCTGCTGGCGGGTGCCGCCAGTGCCCAGACCACGCTGCGCATCCAGACCCACCAGTCGCCGGAATCCGTCGCAGGCCAGCTTGTGCGCGAGTTCGCCGAGCAGGTGGAAACCATGTCGGGCGGCTCGCTCGACCTCGAGATGTTCTACAGCTCCGCCGTCGTCGCCTCGGCCGAGACCTTCGGGGCCGCCGCCAACGGCATCCTCGATTGCGACATGACCAACCCGAGCTATCAGACCGGGCGCAACCCGGCGTTCCAATTCGTCGCCGACACCATGGGCGGCTACGACACGCCGCTGCAGTACCTGAGCTGGATCTCGCAGGGCGGTGGCCGCGAGGCGATCAACGAGCTGTACCACGAAAGCGGGATGGAATTCGTCGGCGCCTATCTGGGCGGTCAGGAGTCGATGAACTCCACCGCGCCGCTGGCCGGGATCGAAGACCTCAAGGGCTGGAAATTCCGCTCGCCGCCGGGCATGGAATCCGAGATTTTCGCCGAACTGGGCGCCACCCCGGTGGTGATGGATTTCACCGAGATCTTCACCGCGCTGGAAACCGGCATCATCGACGGGGCGGATGCCTCGACGCTGGCCAACAACGTGGGCCTTGGCATCTACGACATCGCCAAGCACACCACCTACCCCGGCTTCCACTCGATGAGCTCGGACCATCTGGCCTGCAACAAGCAGGTCTGGGATGGGCTCGAGCCGGCGCAGCAGGCGATCCTGAAAGCGGCGGTGGATGATCTGGCGCTGAACCTGATGATGCGCACCATCGTGCAGAACGGCGAGGCGCTGACCGCCCTGCCCGAGAAAGGCGTGACGATCTACGACTGGTCCGCCGAAGACCGCGCCGCCTTCCGCAAGGCCGCGATCAGCCGCTGGGACGTCTGGGCCGAGAAATCGCCCGAGGCCAAGGTCATGGTCGACAGCCACAAGGCCTTCCTCAAGCGCATCGGCCTTGGTCAGGACAGCGACAGCTGATCCCGGCCCCACATCTGAGCGCGCGGCCATCCCCGGCCGCGCGCGTCCCTCCATTGCTACGGAAAGACACTTAGGATGAACGTTCTGATCATCGGCGGCGGCGGTTTCGTCGGCCGCAAGGTTGCCCAAAGCCTCGCCGCGCGCGGCGACCTGCGCGACGCGCCCATCGACAAGATCACGCTGGCCGACATTGTGGTGCCCGACCCCATCGAGGCCCCCTTCCCCGTCGAGACCCGCGCCTGCGACATCACCGACCGTGCCTCGGTGGACGCGCTGATCGACGACGAGACCGACGTGATCTTCCATTTCGCCGCCGTCGTCTCGGCCCATGCCGAGGCCGATTTCGAGGCAGGCATGAAGGTCAACCTCGACGGCACGCTCAACGTGCTGGAGCGCTGCCGCGCGCTGGAGAGCTGCCCGGTGGTGGTCTTCACCTCCTCGCTGGCGGTCTTCGGCGGAGAGGTGCCCGACCCGATCACCGATTACACCATTCCCAACCCGCAGACCTCCTACGGCATGCAGAAGGCCATTGGGGAACTGCTGCTCAACGACTATTCGCGCAAGGGCTATGTGGATGGCCGCGGCTTCCGCCTGCCGACCATCTCGGTGCGTCCGGGCAAGCCCAACCGCGCCGCCTCGTCCTTCATGTCCTCGATCATCCGCGAGCCGCTGAACGGCGAGCCGGCGATCTGCCCGGTGGACGAAGGGCAAGAGCATTTCTACCTCTCGCCGCGCCGCTGCGTCGAAAACCTGATCAAGGGCGCCGAGCTTGATGCCGAAGACCTCGGGATGCAGCGCTGCATGACCATGCCCGGACAACGCCTGTCGATCCGCCAGATGATCGACGCGCTGACCGCCGTGGCCGGGCCGGAACCCGCGAAGCTGATCAAATGGGAAGAACAGCCCGAGATCGCCGCGATCGTGCGCGGCTGGCGGTTCGACTACCGCTTCGACAAGGCGCTGGCGCTGGGGCTTGAAGCCGACGCGAGCTTCGAGGAAAACGTGCGCTACTACATGGAAGACGACATGCCCAAGGCCTGACGGGCCGAAAGAGACGCGATGCTGACCCCGATTGTCCAGACCCCGCGATACCGGCTGGTGGCCGAGGAGATCGCCGCGCGCATCCGCGCCGGTGACTTCGCGCCCGGCACCAAGATGCCTGCCGACAAGGATCTGGTCGCAAAGCTCGGGGTCAGCCGCACCACCGTGCGCGAGGCGATGATCGCGCTGGAGCTTATGGGCTATGTGGTCACCCGCTACGGCGCCGGGGCCTTCGTCGCCGACACGCTGCCCGCCGCTCCGCCTGAGGTGAAGGGCGAACCCAGCGGCCTGCCGGGCTTTTTCGAACTGGTCGAGGCGCGCGCCGTCTTCGAGCCCGAGATTGCCGCCATCGCCGCCGGGGCGATCTCGCCCGAAGAGATCGCGGCCCTCAACGCCTGCATCGAGGGCATGTGCGACACCGCCCTGCCCTTCGACCGGATCGAGGCGCATGACCGCGAGTTCCATCTGATCGTCGCGCGCTCCACCGGCAATTCGGTCTTCGTCTCGGTGGTCGAGGAATTCTGGCGCGTGCGTCAGCGCTATCCGGAATGGACCCGCCTCAACAACCGCCAGAGCGCCGAGGACATTGCGCGGTTCTCACGCGACGAGCATGTGGCCATCGTCGACGCTCTCGCCGCGCGCGACGCCGGTGGCGCGCGTGCCGCCATGGCGCACCATTGCCGCAACTCGGGCCAGCCGCTGCTGGAGCGCTGGCAGCTTTTCGAAGGTGACGGCGGCGGCGAGGAAGTGCTGCACCGGCTGAAGGCGCGGGCAGGTCAGAGCTGAATGACGAAGGGCGGAGGGGGCGCTGCCCCCGTCGCGCGATGCGCGACTCCCCCGGCGTATTTTTAAAGAGAAGAAGCCCGGGGAGTGGTTTGGTTGCGCGCAGAAGAAAAGGCCCGCGCGCCATAGGGCTGCGGGCCTTTACTCAACTTATGCGAGAGTTCACTTCAGATCGAAGCGGTCGGCGTTCATCACCTGGGTCCAGGCGGCGGCGAAATCCTCGACGAATTTCCCGGCGTTGTCGTCTTGCGCGTAGACCTCGGCATAGGCGCGCAAGATCGAGTTGGAGCCGAAGATCAGGTCCATGCGGGTGGCGGTCCATTTGACCGCGCCGCTCTGGCGGTCGCGGAACTCATAGAGCCCCTCTCCCACCGGCACCCAGCTGTTGGCCATGTCCACGAGGTTGACCAACACGTCATTGCTGAGCGCGCCGGGGCGGTCGGTGAAGACCCCATGCGCGGTGCCGCCGTGGTTGGTGCCCATGGCGCGCATGCCGCCGAAGAGCGCCACCATCTGCGGCGCGGTCAGCCCCATCAGCTGCGCACGGTCGAGCATCAGTTCCTCGGCGGAAACGGCGTAGTCCTGCTTGAGCCAGTTCCGGAAGCCGTCGGCCAGCGGCTCGAGCGGATCGAAGCTTTCGGCGTCGGTCATCTCATCGGTGGCGTCGCCGCGGCCCGGCGCGAAGGGCAGATCAAGATCGACGCCCGCGGCCTTGGCCGCCTGCTCGACCCCGAGATTGCCCGCCAGCACGATCACATCGGCAATGGAGGCACCGCTTTCGGCGGCGATGGGCTCCAGCACCGAAAGCACTTTGGCAAGACGCTCGGGCTCGTTGCCCGCCCAGTCCTTCTGCGGCGCCAGCCGGATGCGCGCGCCATTGGCGCCGCCGCGCATGTCGGAGCCGCGGTAGGTGCGGGCGCTGTCCCAGGCCGTGGCGATCATGTCGGCAGGGCTGAGGCCGGATGCAGCGATCTTCGCCTTCACCGCCGCGACGTCGAAATCGGGTGTCCCCGCGGGGACAGGGTCCTGCCAGATCAGATCCTCGGCGGGAACGTCCGGGCCGAAGTAGCGCGATTTGGGGCCCATGTCGCGATGCGTCAGCTTGAACCACGCGCGGGCGAAAGTGTCGGCGAAATAGGCGGGGTCGGCCATGAACTTCTGGCAGATCGCGTTGTAGGCCGGGTCCACCTTCATCGCCATATCGGCGTCGGTCATGATCGGCATGGTCTTCATCGACGGGTCTTCCACGTCGGCGGGCATGTCCTCTTCCTTGATGTCCACCGGCATCCACTGCCATGCACCGGCGGGGGATTTCTTCAGCTCCCACTCGTAGCCGAAGAGCATGTCGAACCAGCCCATGTCCCATTGCGTGGGGTTGGAGGTCCATGCGCCCTCGATGCCCGAGACCACCTGATCGCGGCCAATGCTGCGGCCCTTGGTGTTCATCCAGCCGATGCCCTGATACTCGGGCTCGGCGGCTTCGGGATCGGCGCTGAGGTTCTCGGCGCGCCCATTGCCGTGGCATTTGCCGATGGTGTGCCCGCCTGCGGTGAGCGCGGCGGTTTCCTCGTCATCCATCGCCATGCGCTTGAAGGTCTCGCGGACCTGCTCGGCGGTCTTCTGCGGATCGGGCTGGCCGTTCACCCCCTCGGGGTTCACGTAGATCAGGCCCATCTGCACGGCCGCCAGCGGGTTCTCCATGGTCGCGGGGTTCGACACGTCGTCATAGCGGTTGTCGGAGGCGGCGAGCCATTCCTTCTCGGCGCCCCAGTAGACGTCTTTCTCGGGGTGCCAGATGTCCTCGCGGCCGAAGGCGAAGCCAAAGGTTTTCAGCCCCGCGACCTCATAGGCGATGGTGCCCGAGAGGATCATCAGGTCAGCCCAGCTGACCTTGTTTCCGTATTTCTTCTTGATCGGCCAGAGCAGGCGGCGGCCCTTGTCGGTGTTGACGTTGTCCGGCCAAGAGTTCAGCGGTGCAAAGCGCTGGTTGCCGGTGCCACCGCCGCCGCGGCCATCGGCGAGACGGTAAGAGCCTGCCGCGTGCCACGCGACGCGGGCGAACATGCCGACGTAGGACCCCCAGTCGGCGGGCCACCACGCTTGGCTGTCCTTCATCAGCTGACGGAGGTCATCCTTCAGCGCCTCGACGTCGAGCGATTTCAGCTCTTCTTGATAGTCGAAGTCCGGCCCCATCGGGTTGGTCTTCAGGTCGTGCTGGCTGAGGATGTCGAGGTTGAGGCTCTTGGGCCACCAGCTGGTGACCGACTGGCCCCGCTCGGTCAGGCCGCCATGCATCACCGGGCATTTGCCTGCGGTGCTGATGTCGTTTCCGTCCATGTCAATTCTCCCATAGGATGGTCATCCTTGCGCGGGACGAAGGCAGGGCGCGGGGCGCTGGCGCGGGTCTTTGGCGGACCCTGCCCGGCTCGACGCCGTCTTCCCTCCTGCACGGGCAGTCTAACCAGACGGGCCGGACGGGTCAGGTGATTCGTACCACCTGACGTTGCGCCTGCGTCATTCCGCCCCGGAAGAAATTATGAGTTTCACATGCTGCATTTATGTCACGTGCCGGTTACATGGCGGCGTCATAGCACCAGGCGAGCCGTCACAGTGCAATCACAGTGCCATGGCCGGGGTCGGGCCGCTGCCTTCTAACTCCCAGATCGCGCGCCACTGCCCGCTGCGGCGCTCCAGCCGCAGGTAGTTGCGCTCTGCCGCGTAGCGCGTGCTTTGGCCGGGCAACGGGCGGATGCGGATCGGATGCTCGGGCAGCGGTGCCTCGCCCAGTCCTGCCAGCGTGCCCAGCCCCAGCGCATAGGCGCGCGGCGGCGCGCGGTGCGAAATGCCAGAGGCGACCAACTGGTGGATGAGATGCGCGCCCGCCCCCATCTCGGCGCGAGTGGCGAGGTGGATCTCGCCCGACAGCACGGTGACCGGCCCGGCGCGGCGCATTCGCAGCACTTCGCTCAGCATCCGCCGCCATTCGTCGCGATGCGCGCGGCTCTGCCATTGGTCGCGCAGATCGTCCTCGTATTTCTGCATCTTCGGGATCGCCATCATCAGCCCCTCGATCAGCGACAGGCGCGGGCCGAGCAGCGGCACAGAGGAGACGAGGAACGTATGCGGGCCGCCTTCGGTTTCGGTGACGCCCTGCCAGCCCGGCGCGCCCATGACTTGCCGGCGCCCCCGCTCGGATCGCAGGTCGGGGCCAAAGAGCGTCAGACCGGGCAGCTCGTGGCGCCATGACAGGCTGCGCCCCTCGGGGTCGAGGAAAAGCTGCGGCACATCCTCTTCGCGCGCCGCATGTTGGAACAGAAGATAGGTCTCGCGCGCGACGCGAAACAGCAGCTGCCCCACCGCCGAGCGGGTGGCGTCGCGGTGCAGCGAGCCCCAGCCGTCGCAGATGTCGTGATCGTCCCAGACGCAAAGCGCGGGCACTTCGGCGGAGACCTCGGAAAATCCGGGGGCCGAGAAGGTGCTGAGGTAGCGCTCGTAGAAGCGGGCGCGCAGGTGGCGTTCGAGATCGGCAAGCTGCGCGGGCGTGGGGGTTTCGGGAATATCGTCCGGCCACTCGTCGCTGAGCGGATGGCCGTCGGTCGCTTCGTCGGCATAGATCTGGTCGCCGCCCATGAGCATGAGGCCAAAGGCGCTGTCCCGGTGCTGGCCAAGCAGGCGCTGCCACATGGCGTTGCGCTCTTCGGCGTCGCGGCCAAGGTCGCCATGCTCTTCGCCGTTGCAGGAGACGAAGGCGATGCGCAGGTCGCCGGAGAGATCGGCCTGCACCCGGCGCTCGGTGCCCTCAAAGCTGTAGTGCGGCGCGTCCTGCGGCAGCGTCAGATCATAGCGCCAAAGCTGGCGGCCCTCGCAGGCGGCCAGAGGCAGCGGGGCGACACTTATGCCGCCCGCCAGCATCTCGCCGGGCGGCTCGCCCTCGGGGCGCACCACAAGCGCGGCGACGCGCAGCGCATCTGCCTCTGCGGCACGAAAATAGAGGATCGGGCCGATCCGATCGGGGAAACTGCTCATCTGCGGGGTCCTGCTGTCTCTTGCCTTCGCTAGAGATAGGCATCCGCCGCGGAAATGCCCGTGCCCGCGCGGAAAATCGCGCGAGAGGGTCTGTCAGACCTTGGCGATGGCCTCGGCAATCGCCGCCATACGCCCGGCACCTGTGGGCAGGGTTGGCAGCAGCGCAGCCAGCAGCAGCCGGGCCTTGGCGGCGCTGAGGTCCCCGGCGAGCAGTGCGCCCGCCTCCACCATGGTGACGCCGCCGCTGTCGGAGCCATAGATGGCGCGGGTGCGCCCCTCGGGGCAGCGCGTGGCGAGGATCACCGGGATGCCCGCCGCCACCAGATCGCGCGTGGCATCCGCAAAGCCCTTGGGCGCATTGCCACGGCCAAAGGCCTCGATCACCGCGCCGCTGGCGCCATTGGCCCCGGCCCATTGCAGATAGCGCGGCGTGCTGCCGAGCCCCAGCGCCACCAGTTCGACATCGGGATCGAGCGCGGGCGTGTCGATGACAAACCGCGGGCGTGCCGGGCGGGAGTAGAGATGCACCTCGCCCTCGTCGATCTCGCCAAGTTTGCCGTGGCCGTTCGAGCGGAAGGTGTCGACGCGCGAGCTGTGCACCTTGCTGACGTAGCGCGCGCCGTGGATGTCGCCCTCGAAGACGATCACCGCGCCGACGCCGGTCAGGTCGGGCGTGGCGGCGGTGAGCAGCGCGTCGCGCATGTTGCGCGGCCCGTCGGTGTCGGGCTGGCCCGCGTGGCGCTGCGCCCCGGTAAAGACCACGGGCTTGTCGGATTTGACCAGCAGGCGGGCGAGGAAGGCGCTTTCCTCCATCGTGTCGGTGCCATGGGTGACGACCACCCCATCGACGCCCGGCTCGGCAAGGCGCGCGTCGATATGGCGGCAGAAGCTATGGACCGTCTCGAGTGTCAGCGCGTTGCTGCCCGCCGCAGGAAGGTTGTCGACGGTGACTTCGATGCCGGGCAAAGGGGCGTGCAGGTTTTTCAGCAGCGCGTCGCCGGTGAGCCCGGCGGTTACGGGGCCCCCTTCGGTCTGGGCAAAAGAGGCGATGGTGCCTCCGGTCGCGACGAGAACGATATGGGGCATGCGAAACTCCTATGGCACGGGATGCGCGGACCATGAGGCCCGACGGCGTCTGCGCGAAAGGATCAGTACAGCGCCACCCACGCGGGGTCAGCCACAAAGGGATGCTGTCGATATGGGGAGGATCGCGTTTGGGGAAGATACGGGAGGAAGGCGGCGACCCAAGGGAGGAGGAGAAGGGTCGCCGCCGATTTCCGGGGCTTGAGGGAGGAGGAGTAAACCCCGGGAAATCCCGTAACGCGTTTCAGCGTTGTGAGCAGAAGATAGTAAGCCTGACTTTTGCTCGCAATGGCAAAGGCTGCATTTCTGCTTTGCCCTCCGTGCATGGCGGCCTCAAAGTCTGACTGGGGCGTCGGGACATCGGCGATTTTGCCGCGAATTCCGCACCATATTCGACCGCACACGGCGGGCCCAACCGTCCACCCCTCAATGATGCAAGGGCGGGCTCGGATCGCGGCGTCTGGCGCTGCGGTGGCGGATGTGGTCTCTGGACCGCAGGCTTTCCGTAGCGCCACCTGCGCCGCGTGTCTCATCTGCCTCATTCCACATCATCTTGCGTTTTCCGATCCGCCCACCGCTAACTGTATGTTGACGGCCTATTGGTGAACTGATCTACATGTAGTTGCTTTCGGTTCATCGAGTCGGGTGACGGCCCGGCGCGGCGCTAAGAGGGAAACCGGTCTGATTCCGGTGCTGCCCCCGCAACTGTAAGCGGCGAGTGAAGGCCCTGAGAGCCACTGGGATATCCCGGGAAGGCGCGGCCGGAACCACGACCCGCAAAGCCAGGAGACCTGCCGGAAGCCGGATAGAATTTACCACGAACGGAGGGTTCGGGGCGTGATCAGACGGCGGCAGGCAAAAGGCCTGTCCGGCGGCGCGCCCTCCCCTTCACAGCTGAGGACGCAAGAGCATGATCACCGTCTACTCGAAACCGGCCTGCGTGCAGTGCACCGCAACCACCCGCGCGCTCGACGCCAAGGGCATCGATTACAACGTGATCGACCTGACCGAGGACGCCGACGCCATGGCTCGCGTCACCGAGATGGGCTACCGCCAGGCGCCCGTGGTCACCTCGGGCGAGGACCACTGGTCGGGCTTCCGCCCCGACCTGATCGCACGCATCGCCTCCTGATCATTCGAGGGGATCGGCCATGTCCGGGCTCGTCTATTTTTCTTCTGCCAGCGGCAACACCGCGCGCTTCATCTCTGGCCTTGGCCGGGCGGCGCTGCGCATCCCGGTGTCGCCGAAAGAGATGACGCCCGAGACCGCCGACCCCTTCGTGCTGATCTGCCCGACCTACGCCGATGGCGAGGGCCGGGGCGCGGTGCCGAAACAGGTGATCCGCTTTCTCAATGACCCGTCCCGCCGCGCGCTGCTGCGCGGCGTGATCGCTGGCGGCAACCGCAACTTCGGCGAGACCTTCGCCCTTGCGGGCCGCGTCATCGCGCAAAAATGCAATGTCCCCCTGCTCTATTCCTTCGAGCTGGCGGGAACGACCAAGGATTTCGCCCGCGTCAACGACGGGCTCGACGCTTTCTGGGGGACCCCATGCTTGACCGCCTGAACGAGACGCTGGATTACCACGCGCTCAACGCGATGCTGAACCTCTATGACGAGGCCGGCAACATCCGCTTTGAGGCGGACCGCATGGCCGCGCGGCAGTATTTCCTGCAGCACGTGAACCAGAACACGGTGTTCTTTCACTCGCTGACCGAGAAACTGGGCTATCTCGTCGACGAGGGCTATTACGAGGCCGAGGTTCTCGCGCAGTATGAGCAGAGCTTCCTGCAGAAGATCTGGGACGCGGCCTTTGCCAAGAAGTTCCGCTTCCCGACCTTCCTCGGCGCGTTCAAATACTACACCTCCTACACGCTGAAGACCCGCGACGGGAAACGCTTCCTCGAACGCTACGAGGACCGTGTGGTGATGGTGGCGCTGGCGCTGGCGCGCGGCGACGAAGGGCTGGCGATGTCCTTCATGGAAGAGATCCTGTCGGGCCGCTTCCAGCCCGCCACGCCGACCTTCCTCAACGCGGGCAAGAAGAGCCGGGGTGAGCTGATCTCGTGCTTCCTGCTGCGCATCGAAGACAACATGGAAAGCATCGGCCGCGCGATCAACTCGTCGCTGCAGCTGTCGAAGCGTGGCGGCGGCGTCGCCCTGATGCTGACCAACATCCGTGAGGCCGGTGCGCCGATCAAAGGCATCGAGAACCAGTCCTCGGGCGTCATCCCGGTGATGAAGCTGCTCGAAGACAGCTTCTCCTACGCCAACCAGCTTGGGGCCCGTCAGGGCGCGGGCGCGGTCTATCTGAACGCGCACCACCCCGATATCCTGAAGTTCCTCGACACCAAGCGCGAGAACGCCGACGAGAAGATCCGCATCAAGACCCTCAGCCTTGGCGTGGTGATCCCCGACGTGACCTTCGAACTCGCCAAACGCAACGAGCCAATGTATCTCTTCTCGCCGCATGACGTGCAGAAGGTCTATGGCGTGCCCTTCTCGGAAATCTCGGTCACCGAGAAATACGAGGAGATGGTCGAGGACAAGCGCATCCGCAAGACCAAGATCAACGCCCGCGCCTTCTTCCAGACGCTGGCCGAGATCCAGTTCGAGAGCGGCTATCCCTACATCATGTTCGAGGACACGGTGAACGAGATGAACCCGGTGGACGGGCGCATCACCATGTCGAACCTCTGCTCGGAGATCCTGCAGGTGGCCGAGGCGTCGGAGTTCAACGACGACCTGAGCTACTCGAAGCTGGGCACCGACATCTCGTGCAACCTCGGCTCGATGAACATCGCCAAGACCATGGACGGCCCCAACTTCGGCACGTCGATCGAGACCGCGATCCGCGCGCTGACCGCCGTGTCGGAAATGTCGGCGATCGACAGCGTGCCCTCGATCCGCCGCGGCAACGACGAGAGCCGCGCGATTGGCCTTGGTCAGATGAACCTGCATGGCTATCTCGCGCGCGAGCATGTGCACTACGGCTCGGACGAGGGTGTCGAGTTCACCTCGGTCTATTTCGCCGCCGTGGCCTATCACGCGCTGCGCGCCTCCTGCGCCATGGCGCGGGAAAAAGGCATGACCTTCAAAGGCTTCGAGAAGTCGAAATACGCCGAAGGCAGCTTCTTCGAGAAATATGTCACCCGCGACTGGCTGCCGCAGAGCGACACCGTCAGCAAGCTGTTCGACGGCATCACCCTGCCGACGCGCGCTGACTGGGAGCAGCTGAAGGCCGACGTGATGGAGCACGGGCTTTACAACCGCAACCTGCAGGCGGTGCCGCCCACCGGCTCGATCAGCTACATCAACAACTCGACCTCCTCGATCCACCCGATCGTGTCGAAGATCGAGATCCGCAAGGAAGGCAAGATCGGCCGCGTCTACTACCCGGCCGCCTTCATGAACAACGAGAACCTCGAGTATTACCGCGACGCTTATGAGATCGGTCCGGAGAAGCTCATCGACACCTATGCCGCCGCCACCGAACACGTGGATCAGGGCCTGTCGCTGACGCTTTTCTTCCCCGCCGAGGCGACCACGCGGGACATCAACCGCGCGCAGATCTACGCGTGGAAGAAGGGGATCAAGACGATCTACTACGTGCGCCTGCGCCAGACCGCGCTGGAGGGCACCGAGGTGCAGGGCTGCGTGTCCTGCACGCTCTGAGGCGGCCGCGGGGGCTCTGCCCCCGCACCCCCGGAGTATTTTTGGAAAGATGAAAGGGGCGCGGGGCGCTCTGGATGATAGAGGGCCGATGGCCCGCGAATGGGATGATCCGATGAAGGACAGTGTCACCTCCCCCGCCGTGCCGCGGGCGATCAACTGGAACCGGCTGCAGGACGAGAAGGACCTCGAGGTCTGGAACCGTCTGACCGTCAACTTCTGGCTGCCCGAGAAGGTGCCGCTGTCGAACGACGTGCAGAGCTGGGCGACGCTGACCGAGGCCGAGCAGCGGCTGACCATCCGGGTGTTCACCGGGCTCACGCTGCTGGACACCATCCAGAACAGCGTCGGCGCGCCGGCGATGATGCCCGATGCGCAGACCCCGCACGAAGAGTCGGTGCTGACCAATATCGCCTTCATGGAAGCGGTGCACGCGCGCAGCTACAGTTCGATCTTCTCGACGCTCTGCTCGACCCGCGAGGTCGATGAGGCCTTCCGTTGGTCGGAAGAGAACCCGCATCTGCAGGCCAAGGCGCGCGCGGTGCTCGAGACCTATGCCGCGGGCAGCGATCCGCTGAAGCGCAAGGTCGCCTCGGTGTTCCTTGAGAGCTTCATGTTCTACTCGGGCTTCTACCTGCCGATGTATTGGTCCAGCCGTGCCAAGCTGACCAACACCGCCGACCTCATCCGCCTGATCATCCGCGACGAGGCGGTGCATGGCTATTACATCGGCTATAAATTCCAGCGCGCGCTGGAGCGCGAGAGCGAGGAGCGCAAGGCCGAGCTGAAGGAATACGCCTTCTCGCTGCTGTTCGAGCTTTACGACATCGAGGCGCGCTATACCGAAGAGCTGTATGACGGCATCGGGCTGACGGAAGAGGTCAAGGCCTTCCTCCACTATAACGCGAACAAGGCGCTGCAGAACCTTGGTTTCGAAGCGCTTTTCCCGCCTGAAGCTGCCGAGGTGAACCCCGCTATTCTGGCCGCGCTGAGCCCGGACAGCGAGAACCACGACTTCTTCTCGGGCTCGGGCTCGAGCTATGTGATCGGCAAGGCCGTGGCCACCGAGGACGAAGACTGGGACTTCTGACGCCAGCCTTCATTGTGAGAGATTTCCGCGCCGCGGTCAGCCCTGCTGACCGCGGCGTCTGCTTTTCCGAGCCAATATGCCGCAGTGATGCGCTGCCGCAGGGGGACGCTGCGTGCCGGATCGGTGAACGCGGCGGTCACGCCAAGGAAACGCGACCTCTGCATTTCCGCACACCGAGTGTGCGCGGGAATCCTACCAGAGTGGTTTAGCGCTAAACAATTGTGTCATGCTGCCCGGTGCAGAGGCCCTCATTTTGAAGGATTATCCCCTCGCGCCGCGCTATGTCACGTTTTCGTGGCGTATGTTCAGCACCTTATGACCTGACAGCATAGCGGCTTTGCGCGGGGTGCGGTCGTCTTGAAAGTCAAAGTGACGCGGCGTAGGGCGGCAAAGTGTCGCTCCGCGCGAGCGCACATTTGTTCCACCTAATCCCGGCAGGACACCCCCAAAATGACCGATCTACCCGGATACCCGAGCCGCCGGGGCTTTCTCAAAGCCTCCGCCGCCGGTGTCGCCCTTTCGGGTCTCGCCGCCTCTGCCTCTGCGCAAGAAGCCCCGGCGCCCGTCTCCCTCGACCAATACGAACGCGAATATCTCAGCGCCGATGAATGGGCCTTTGTGATGGCTGCGACCGCGCGGCTCATCCCCTCCGAAGGCGATGGCCCCGGCGCCATCGAAGCGCGTGTGCCGGTGTTTATCGACCGCCAGCTTGCCGGTGATTATGGCACCGCCGACGATTGGTACATGGAAGGCCCGCATGACGCCGCCGCCGAGCCCGCGCGTGGCTGGCAGACGCCGCTGAACCCCGCCGAGGTTTATCGTCAGGCGATCCCCGCGTTCAACGCGTGGTGTGAAGAGACCCATGGCGCGGCCTTTGCCGATCTTTCGCCCGAGCAGCAGGACGCCTCGCTCACCTCGCTGCAGAACGGCGACGTCGCGCTGGCCAACGAGCTGCGCGAGTTTTGGGGTCTGCTGCTGAGCAACACCAAGGAAGGCTATTTTGCCGACCCGCAATACGGCGGCAACGCAGGCATGCAGTCGTGGGTCTACATCGGCTTCCCCGGCGCCCGCGCGGCCTATCGGGAATGGCCCGAGCGCCACAACGTGAAATACCCGCTTGGTCCGGTCTCGATCAGCGGCGAAAGGGCATAAGAATGGCACGTCAGGAAAAAAAGAAGGACGTGGTCATTGTCGGCCTCGGCTGGACCGGTTCGATCGCAGGCATCGAGCTGGCGCAGGAAGGCCTCGACATCGTCGCGCTGGAGCGCGGCCATGACCAGAGCACCGTCCCCAACTTCGAATACCCGCAGCAGATCGACGAACTGAAATACGGCGTGCGTCTGAAGATGATGCAAAAGCCGAGCCAGCAGACCGTCACCGTGCGCCGCGACGGCGGCGAACGCGCGCTGCCCTACCGCTCGCTTGGATCCTTCCTGCCCGGCAATGGCGTTGGCGGTGCTGGCACGCACTGGAACGGCCTCAACTGGCGTCCGCAAGAGGTTGAGCTGAAACTGCGCAGCCACGTGCGCGACAACTGGGGCGAGCAGATCATTCCCGAGGGCATGAACCTGCGCGACTACCCGGTAAGCTACGACGAGCTCGAGCCGTTCTTCACCCAGTTCGAGAAGGTCGCGGGCATCTCCGGCTACGCGGGCAACCTCAACGGCGAGATCCGCGAAGGCGGCAACCCGTTCGAAGGCTGGCGCTCGGAAGACTTCCCGATGCCGCCGCTGCCGACCACCTACGACTCGGCAAAGTTCCAAGAAGCCGCAAAGGCAATGGGCTACCACCCGTTCCCGGCCTCGGCAGGCATCGCGTCCGCGTCCTATGTGAACCCCTATGGGATGCAGATGGGGCCGTGTAACTTCTGCGGCTTCTGCGAGCGCTACGGCTGCTACCAATACTCCAAGTCCTCGCCGCAGACGGCGATCCTCGGCGCGCTGAAGCGCATGCCGAACTTCGAGTATCGCACCAATTCCGAGGTGCTGCGCGTGGAACTGGCCGAGGACGGCAAGACCGCGACCGGCGTGACCTACTGGGACGAAGCGGCGCAGGAAGAAGTGTTCCAGCCCGCCGATATCGTCATCCTGTCGAGCTACCAGCTCAACAACGTGCACCTGATGCTGCTGTCGGGTCTCGGCGAGGCCTACAACCCGCTGACTGGCACCGGCACGCTGGGCAAGAACTACGCCTACCAGATGAACGGTGGCGTCTCGATGTTCTTCAAGGACGCCGAGTTCAACCCGTTCGTCGGCCATGGCGCCAACGGTATGGTCATCGATGACTTCTCGATCAGCCAGAACGATTTTGGCGCCGAAGGCTTCATCGGCGGCTCTTACTGGCGCGCGGGCACGTTCAACGGTCAGCCGATCCGCAACATGCCGCTGCCCAAGGGCACGCCGAGCTGGGGCGCGGGCTGGAAGGAAGGCATCGGCGAGTGGTACGGCCACGCGATGTCGATCGGCTCGCACGGCTCGCATATGTCCTATGCGAACAACCACCTCGACCTCGACCCGACCTACACCGACCGCCACGGCCGTCCGCTGATGCGCATGACGTTCAACTGGCAGGACAACGACCTGAAGATGAACCAGTTCATGAAGTCGAAGATGGAGCCGCTGGCTGCTTCGATGAACCCCGACATCATGCAGGCGGGCTTCAAGGACATCGGTGCGCAATACGACGTGCGTCCCTATCAGACGACGCACAACACCGGTGGTCACATCATGGCCGAGAACGCGCAGGAAGGCGCGGTCAACCGCTACTCCCAGACCTTCAAGGCGCACAACGTGTTCGCCATGGGCGCGGGCAACTTCGTGCAGAACACCCAGTACAACCCGACCGGGCTTGTGGGCGGTCTGGCCTATCACACGGTGCACGCGATCCGCACGCAGTACCTCTCGAACCCCCGTCCGCTGGTCTGAGGAGAACGTAAATGAAGACCTTTCTCCGCATTATCGGCGGCCTCGTGGTTCTGGGCATCGTTTGCCTGCTCGCCTTCATCTTCGTGCCCGTGCAGCGTAGCGCACCGGCTGAGGAACTGGCTGCCAACTGGGAGCCCGAACCCGGTCAGGGCGAATATGTGATGCATGCCTCGGACTGTGTGGCCTGCCACACCGCCGAGGGTGGCGAGCCGCTTGCCGGTGGCCGCGCCATCGCCTCGCCCATGGGCACCATCTGGTCCACCAACATCACCCCCGACGCCGAGACCGGCATCGGCGAGTGGTCCTATGACGACTTCCGCGCGGCCATGGTCGACGGCATCGCCAAGGGCGGCACCCATCTTTATCCGGCGATGCCCTACGAGAACTATCGCCTGATGAAGGAAGAGGACATTCGTGCCCTCTATGACTACCTCATGGCAGAGGTCGAGCCGGTGTCGAACGAGGTGCAGGAAACGCAGCTGAAGTTCCCCTTCAACCTGCGCTTTGGCATCCGCGCGTGGAACTGGCTGGCGCTGACCCATGACGCCGGGTTCAACCCGGTGGGCGCGTCCGAACTGCAGGACCGTGGCCAGTATCTCGTCGAAGGCCCCGGCCACTGCGCCGCGTGCCACAGCCCCCGTACGCCCTTCATGTCGCAGGACGGTGTGACGGCGGATGAGGACAGCTTCCTCACCGGCGGCGTCATCGACGGCTGGAACGCGCCGGCGCTGCGCGGCGAAGGCTCTGCTCCGCAGGCGTGGAGCGTGGGCGAACTGGCGGACTACCTTGCCACCGGCCGCAACGCGCATTCCGCCGCCAACGGCGAGATGGGCCTCGTGGTCGAACACTCGCTGCAGTATCTGACCGATGAGGACAACCTCGCCATGGCCGCCTTCCTCAAGGGGATGGATGGTGCAAAGGTCGAGACCCCCGAGACCGTCGCTGATGCGGGCCCGATCGTGACCCCGGATCCCGAAGCGGATGATGCGGGCCGCGAGACTGCAGAGATGCTGATCTCGGCGGATCCCGAAATGCCGCTGGGCGCACGTCTCTACACCGACAACTGCATCGGCTGCCACTTTGCCACCGGCAAGGGCGCTCCGGGCATCTTCCCGGAACTGCAGGACAACCATCTGGTGACGGGCTCGGAAACCAAGCCGCTGATCTCGGTGATCCTGAACGGTGCCGAGGTGCCGGGCACGGCCAAGCGTCCGATGACGCTGCGCATGCAGGGCTATGCCGACCGTATGTCGGATGACGAAGTGGCCGAGCTGGCGACATGGCTGCGCAAAGCCTGGGGCAACGACGCCGGTGCGGTAAGCGCAAGCGACGTGGCCGCAGTACGCGGCGCTGACGCGACGCACTGATCGCAGTCATCTTCAACGCATCAGGCGGGCCGGATTTCCGGCCCGCCTTTTTTGTGTCCCGCGCATGGGGGACGAGGGGGGGGTGACGGCCCGCCTATGCAAAGCGCCGACACCAGAGCGCCAACAAAAAGCGCCGCCCGGACGGACCGGACGGCGCTCTATCTTGGGAACTGAGCAAGCTCAGAAGGTCTTGGTCAGACCGAAGTAATAAGCCCGCCCCGGCTCGTTGTAGGTGTTGGCCCCGTCGCCCGAGCGCAGGATTTCGGTGTCGCAGAGGTTGGTCACCCCGGCCTTCAGGTTAAAGCCGTTGTCGAACTGATAGGTCACGCCGAGATTGACCAGCGTGTAGGGATCGCGGTCCTCGCTGTCATCCTCTTCATAGCCCGTGGTGGCGCTGTAGCTCGTGGCCTCGATCTTGCCGTAGTGGGTCAGCGAGGGCGTCACCGTCATGCGCTCGTTCGCTTGCCAGTCCAAGGCGGCGTTGATCGTGTACTCGGGCACCAGCGACAGCGGCACTTCGACCGAACCACCACCCTCAAGCTCGAGCTGCTGGACCGACTCGATCATATAGGTGCCGTTGACGCGAAGGTTGAAGTCCTCGCCGATCGGGGTGGCAAAGCTGCCCTCCAGACCCTGCACGCGCGACTGGGGAATGTTCTCCCACTGGTACAGGCGCCCATCCCGCCACGCGCCGCGCTGATAGACCGATGCCGTGCCGACCTGTTCGGTGCCCGACTGGATCTTGTCGCGGTAGTCGTTGTGGAAGTAGGTCAGCGTGGCGTTCATCCCGTTCATGCCGGTGTACTGAATGCCGATTTCCTTGTTGATCGAGGTCTCGGGCTTCAGGTCCGGGTTCGACAGCACATAGCACGGCCCGTTGCGGTAATAGGGATAGGGGCAGCCATTGCCCGAGGTCACATAGACGTAGTTGTCGGCCAACTGGTAGAGCGTCGGCGATTTGAACGCTTTGGCCACACCGCCCTTGATCGTCCAAGCGGAGTTGATCGCATAGGACGCGTTGAGCCCGCCCGACCAGTTGTAGCCAAAGGTGTCGGCGTAATCGAGGCGAACCGAGGGGGTCAGCGTCAGCTTGTCGGTCCACTCGATGTTGTCTTCGAGATAGAGGCCAAGCGTCGCCTGTTCGGTGAGCTCGTCGCCGCTGGCCGGATCGAAGTCGTCGGATTCAACCGTGGCAAACGAGTTGTAGCCGCTGAGGTCCAGCGTCTCATAGCGCGCCTCGGCCCCCAGCGTCAGCGCCGACGGGCGGCCCAGCGTGCTGTGGTTGAGATAGCTCTCGTGCTTTGCCGTCAGGGCGTTCAGGGTCACGATGTCCCAGTCGCTCTGCGAGTTGATCGCGCCTTCGCCACCGCCTGCGCCGCCTTCGGTCAGGCGCTCGTTGATCGTGCGCTCGAACTGCAGATAGCTCATCGTCTCACCCCAGCCGTAGCTGCCGTTGTGGGTGACGCCGAAGGTGTAACGCTCCATGGAGTTGGTCTCGGAGCCATCCTCGGCCAGTTCGTTCACATCCTCGCGCGAGTCGTTGCCGATGCCATTGCCGAGCAGCGTGTCGCCCGCATAGATATTGCCCTGACGCGACCAGCCCAGATCGACGTCGAAACGGTTGATATCGCTGGGCTCCCAGCTGAGGCGCAGCGAGGCGTCCTTGTTGATCACGCCCTCGTTGCCGGAGTCGGAATAGCAGCTTTCCTCGCCGGTCTCCTCATCCGTCTCACATTCGGCTTCGGCCTCGTTGATGTCGGTCTCGTCGCCATCGGTCTTGCTGTAGCTGGTCGAAAAGCGCAGGCCGAGCGTGTCGGTCAGACGCTTTGCCCAGAGCAGGTTGTAGCGCTGGGTCATGCCCTCGCTGCTGCTTTCGGGCACATCGAAGAAGGTGCTGAGCTGCAGCAGATCTTCGTCGGGTTGCTTGGTGATGATGTTCACCACGCCGCCTGCCGCGCCCGAGCCGTAGCGGGCCGCCGCCGGGCCACGGATCACCTCGATGCTTTCGACCATTTCGGCGGGCACCCAGTTGGTGTCGCCGCGGGTGTCGCGCTCGCCCGAGCGGCCCTGCTTGACCGAGGTGCGCGACAGCACCGGCTTGCCGTCGATCAGGATCAGCACGTTCTCGGGGCCCATGCCGCGGATGTCGACCTGCCGCTGGTTGCCGCGCTGGCCCGACGGCGAGGTGCCGCTGAGGTTGACGCCGGGCATTTTACGGATGATCTCGGCCACATCGTTGACGACCGGCTGCTTTTGCAGGTCGTCCTCGGTGATGGTCGAGGTGCCCAAGGCCTGTTTGATCTGTTCCTCGGCGGTCAGAACGATGGTCCCAAGCTCGAAGCTCGCGTCGTCGCCGAGGATGAAGTCCTGTGCCAGTGCCGGGGTCAGCGGGACGGCGGACAGAAGAAAGACGGCTGTGCCAGAGGCCAGCCGCGCACGTGCGGATGCCATAAGCGATCCTCTCTAGGCGTTTGATGTTACTCGGATGTCTGGGAGTCGCTGGCAAAAGCTGGCCATCGTCTCGAACCACTTTCCCATAGGTAACTCAATCGTGGCGCTCGCACGGCGTCGCGGGATGTTACAATTACGCAACATGAAGCCGCCCCAGAGAATGCCTCCGGGGCGGGAAGGTAAAACTGCTCGGTGGGGTTATTCGGCGGGTGCCGTTCCCTCGCCCGGTGCGCCGAAATCCATGGTCGCCGCAACCGCGCGCCGCCATGCGGCGTATTTGCGCTCGCGCAGCGCCGCCTCCATCTGCGGCTCGAACCGCGCCTCGCGCGCCCATGCCTCTGCAAAGGCTTCCATCCCCGGCATGAGACCCGCCTTCTGCCCGGCCAGCCACGCCGCGCCCATGGCCGTGGTCTCAAGCACCGTTGGCCGTTCGACCGGCGCGTCGAGGATATCCGACAGATACTGCATGCCCCAGTCCGACGCGCTAAGCCCGCCGTCGACGCGCAGCGCCGCCATCTCCACGTCGCCATGCGCCGCGCTCCAGTCGGCCTTCATCGCTTCGATCAGATCGCGGGTCTGATACCCGACGCTTTCCAGCGCAGCGCGGGCGAACTCGGCGGGGCCGGAGTTGCGGGTGAGCCCATAGATCGCGCCCCGGCAGTCGGCATTCCAATAAGGCGCACCAAGGCCGGTGAAGGCGGGCACCAGCACAAGCTCTTGCGCCGGGTCTGCCGCCTCGGCCAAGGGCTGGCTTTCGGCGGCATGGCGGATCACTTGCAGCCCGTCGCGCAGCCATTGGATCACCGCGCCAGCCACGAAGATCGAGCCTTCGAGGGCGTAGGTGGTCTTGCCGCCGATGCGATAGGCGATGGTGGTCAGCAGCCGGTTTTGCGAGACCACAGGCGTGTCGCCGGTGTTGAGCAAGGCAAAACAGCCGGTGCCATAGGTGGATTTGACCATGCCGGGCTGGAAGCACGCCTGCCCGATCGTCGCCGCCTGCTGATCGCCCGCGATACCGAGGATCGGGATCGGGCGCCCGAAGAGATCGGCGCGGCACTCGCCGAAGTTTGCGTCGCAATCGCGCACTTCGGGCAGCATCTTGGTGGGAATGTTCAGCCGCTTGCAGATCGCCTCGGACCAGCGGCCCTCGCGGATGTTGTAGAGCATGGTGCGGGCGGCGTTGGTGGCGTCGGTGGCATGCACCGCGCCGCCGGTCAGTTTCCACACCAGCCAGCTGTCGACCGTACCGAAAAGCAGCTCGCCCTTCTCGGCCCGTTCGCGCGCGCCTTCCACCCGGTCGAGAATCCACGCCAGTTTGGTCGCCGAGAAATAGGGGTCGAGCAGCAGGCCGGTCTTTTCGGTGACCGTTTCTTCAAAACCCTCTTCGCGCAGTTTGCGGCACATCTCGGAGGTGCGGCGGTCCTGCCAGACGATGGCGTTGTGGATCGGCTTGCCGGTGTCCTTTTCCCACACCAGCGTGGTCTCGCGCTGGTTGGTGATGCCGATGGCCGCGATGTCATCCGCGCCGACGCCCGCTTTCTCGACCACCGCGCGGCAGGTGGCGGCGGTGGTGGACCACAGATCGAGCGGATCATGTTCGACCCAGCCGCTTTGCGGGAAATGCTGCGGAAACTCCTCCTGCGCCGAGGCGGTGACCTGCAGCTTGTCGTCAAAGAGGATCGCGCGGGTCGAGGTGGTGCCTTGGTCGATGGCGAGGATGAGGGTCATGGGGTCTGCTGGCCTTTTGTCTGCGTCTGTCCGTGACTTCGTTGGTGAGTGCTGGGTGCGTCCTGAGCGGGGCGGGCGCCGGCCCGTGGGGTGGCGCATCGTCTTCTGGGGTCTTCCTTTTATCCCGGCCAGGTCCGGACGACACCCGAGCGCCGAGCACCGGTGCAAAAGCGCCAGCCCGCTGGGACGGGCAGGCGCTCGCCCGGCGGCCTTCGGCCTTGATCCCGGGCGGGTCCGCGGCGTCGATGCACGAGCATGTCCTCCAAATCAGTCTCTTACCCAACTCGTATCGGCGATGGGGCCGCGGCGCCATGGCGAAGACGAGAAGAAGGGGGCGGGCATAGGCCCCGCCCCCTTCACATCTAGGTCACTGCCACGAGGCGACGAGTTCGTCGTAGGACACCGTCTTGGGCTCCTCACGCTCGTTCTCGATCTTCGGCTTCGGCGAGCCTTCCATCGAGAGCCACTCTTCGGCGTCTTTCTCCTCGTTCATCACCGGGCCCAGATCTCCCTGAATACCGGCGCGCTCGAGGCGCTCCATCACCTTCTCCATGTCAGAGCAGAGGCTGTCGAGCGCGTCTTGCGCCGATTTCGCACCGGACATGGCGTCGCCGATGTTCTGCCACCACAGCTGCGCCAGCTTGGGATAGTCCGGCACGTTGGTGCCCGTGGGCGACCAGCGCACACGGTCCGGCGAGCGGTAGAACTCGACGAGGCCGCCCAGCTTCGGCGCGCGCTCGGTGAAGCTCTCGTCCTGGATCGAGCTTTCGCGGATGAAGGTCAGGCCAACGTGGCTCTTCTTCACATCCACGGTCTTGGAGGTGACGAACTGCGCATAGAGCCATGCGGCCTTGGCGCGGTCTTCGGGGGTGGATTTCATCAGCGTCCACGAGCCCACGTCCTGATAGCCGACCTTCATGCCGTCTTCCCAGTAGACGCCATGCGGCGACGGGGCGAGACGCCACTTGGGCGTGCCATCCTCGTTCATCACCGGCAGGCCGGGCTCGACCAGCGACGCGACGAAGGTGGTGTACATGAACATCTGCTGCGCGATGTTGCCCTGCGCCGGAACCGGCCCTGCCTCGGAGAAGGTCATGCCCATGGCCGAGGGCGGCGAGTATTTGTTGAGCCACTCGATCGCCTTGTCGACGGCATAGACCGCCGCCGGGCTGTTGGCCGCGCCGCCGCGCGACATGCAGGCGCCCACGGGCTGCGAGTTCTCGTTCACCCGGATGCCCCACTCGTCGACCGGCAGGCCGTTCGGTTCGCCCTTGTCGCCCATGCCGGCCATCGACATCCACGCGTCGGTGTAGCGCCAGCCAAGCGAGGGGTCCTTCTTGCCGTAGTCCATCGAGCCGAAGATGTCCTGCCCGTCGATGTTCCGGCCGGTGAAGAACTCGGCGATGTCCTCATAGGCCGACCAGTTGACCGGCACACCCAGCTCGTAGCCATATTTCTCTTTGAACTCGGCCATGATCTCGGGATCGGTGAACCAGTCGTAACGGAACCAATAGAGGTTGGCGAACTGCTGGTCGGGCAGCTGGTAGAGCTTGCCGTCGGGCGCGGTGGTGAACTGGGTGCCGATGAAATCCTCGAGATCGAGCGTCGGGCTGGTCACCTCGGCACCCTCGTTCTCCATCCAGTCTGTGAGGTTGCGCACCTGCTGATAGCGCCAATGGGTGCCGATCAGATCGCTGTCGTTGACATAGGCGTCATAGATGTTCTCGCCCGACTGCATCTGCGTCTGCAGCTTCTCGACCACGTCGCCCTCGCCGATGAGGTCATGGGTGATCTTGATGCCGGTGATCTTCTCGAAGGCCGGGGCAAGCACCTGGCTTTCGTATTCATGCGTGGTGATCGTCTCCGAGACCACCTTGATCTCCATGCCCTGGAACGGCTGGGCCGCGTCGACGAACCACTGCATTTCGGCTTCCTGATCCTCACGCGAGATCGCCGACAGATCGCCGATCTCCGCATCGAGGAAGGCTGTGGCCGCCTCCATGTCGGCAAAGGCCGGCCCGCTCAGCAGGCCAAGCGCCAGCGCCATGGCTGTCGTTGTTTTCAGGTTCATGGTTTCCTCCCTTATTGAACCATTTTCGTATGCGGTGGCGGTCCGGGCCTCCTCTGCCCGGGCCGGGGTCTCAGACCCAGCGAAAGACCGCCGCCGCGTAGATCAGGCAGACGACAAGCGCCGCCGGCTGCGCCTGGCCGACAAGGCCGAGCCAGGCGAGATTGATGAAGGCCGAGCCGAGCAGCGTGATGAAGAGCCGATCCCCGCGCGTGGTCTCTATACCCAGAACGCCGTGCCGCGGCGTCTCGGGGAAGCGGATCGCCAGCACGGTGAAGATCACCAGCAGCGCCGCGATGGTCAGAAAGAAGGCCGCGGTGGGCCATGTCCATGCCATCCAGTCCATTGCGCTCTCCTCTCAGACGCGGCCCAGGGCAAAGCCCTTGGCGATGTAGTTGCGGACGAACCAAATCACCAGCGCGCCCGGAATGATGGTGAGCACCCCCGCCGCCGCCAGCACGCCCCAGTCGAGCCCCGAGGCCGAGACGGTGCGGGTCATGGTTGCGGCGATTGGTTTCGCGTCCACCGTGGTCAGCGTGCGCGAAAGCAGCAGCTCGACCCAGGAGAACATGAAGCAGAAGAAGGCGGCGACGCCGATGCCCGACGAGATCAGCGGCATGAAGATCTTCACGAAGAAGGCGCCAAAGCTGTAGCCGTCGATATAGGCGGTCTCGTCGATCTCCTTGGGCACGCCGCGCATGAAGCCTTCGAGGATCCAGACCGCCAGCGGCACGTTGAACAGGCAATGCGCCAGCGCCACGGCGATATGCGTGTCGAAGAGGCCAATCGAGCTGTAGAGTTGGAAGAACGGCAGCGCAAAGACCGCGGGCGGCGCCATCCGGTTGGTGAGCAGCCAGAAGAACAGGTGCTTGTCGCCGATGAAGTGATAGCGCGAGAAGGCATAGGCCGCCGGGAGCGCCACGGTGAGCGAGATCACCGTATTCATCACCACATAGATCAGCGAGTTGATGTAGCCGGTGTACCAGCTCGGATCGGTGAGGATCGTGGCGTAATTGGCGAAGGTCAGATCGCGCGGCCAGAGCGTGAAGTCGCCGAGGATCTCGGTATTGGTCTTCAGGCTCATGTTCAGCAGCCAGTAGATCGGCAGCAACAGGAACAGCAGATAGAGCGCCATGACGATGGTGCTGCCCTTCACGCGCGGCAGGCTGCGCGCGCGGCTGGCGGCGGGGGTGAGAGTTGCGTCGCTCATGCGGGGCTCCTTGCTGCGCCCGGAGCAGAGGCCGAAGGCCGCCGGGCGAGCGCCTGCCCGTCCCGGCGGGCTGGCGCTTTGTCATTGTTGCGCGCGAGGTCGAGGTCATCCGGATTTGGCCGGGATAAAGCGCCAACCTCGAACGTGGAGGCGCCATCCCACGGGCAGGCGCTCGCCCGGCTTGCACCCTGTGGCCTGTCTCGAAAGGTCATGCTCATCTCACATCCCCTTTTTGTCGAGGTTGGTCATCACGGTGTAGAAGACCCATGAAATCAGCAGGATCACGAGGAAATACATGATCGAGAAGGCCGCCGCGGGACCAAGGTCGAACTGCCCCAGCGCCATCTTCACCAGATCGATCGACAGCAGCGTGGTGGCATTGCCCGGACCGCCACCGGTGACCACGAAGGGCTCGGTATAGATCATGAAACTGTCCATGAAGCGCAGCAGGATGGCGATCATCAGCACCCCCGCCATCTTCGGAAGCTCGATGTAGCGGAACACCTTCCAGCGGCTGGCCTGATCGATCTTCGCCGCCTGATAGTAGGCGTCGGGGATGGATTTGAGACCGGCATAGGCCAGCAGCGCCACCAGCGAGGTCCAGTGCCAGACATCCATCACCACGATGGTGATCCATGCCGCGACCGGGCTTTGCGTGTAGTTGTAATCGATGCCAAGGCTTTCCAGCGTCCGGCCCAGAAGGCCGATATCGACGCGGCCAAAGACCTGCCAGATGGTGCCGACCACGTTCCAAGGGATCAGCAGCGGCAACGACATGAGCACGAGGCAGAAGGACGCCCAGAAGCCGGACTTCGGCATGTTGAGCGCGACGAAGATGCCCAGAGGCACCTCGATGGCGAGGATGATGCCCGAGAACATCAGCTGCCGCCCAAGCGCATTCCACATGCGTTCGGAATGCAGCATCTCTTCGAACCATTCGAGCCCGGCCCAGAAGAACTGGTTGTTGCCGAAGGTGTCCTGCACCGAATAGTTCACCACCGTCATCAGCGGGATCACCGCCGAGAAGGCGACCAGCAGCAGCACCGGAAGCACCAGCAGCCACGCCTTGTTGTTGAAGGTCTTGGTCATCAGGCCGCCTCCCCCTGCGGTGCCACGCGCCAGTCGTCGCGGTAGACGTTGACATGCGCGGGGTCAAAGCTGACCCGGTTCATGTCGGGGCTGACGCGCTCGTCCTCGCCGGCGATGATGTTGATGTCATGGCCGAAAAACTCGGCGCGGATGATCTTGTGGCGGCCCGCATCCTCGACCCGGCGCACCTTGACCGGCAGCCCCTCTGTCTGGCTGAGCCGCGCGAACTCGGGGCGGACGCCGATCTCGACCTTGCCGTCCATCGCGCGATAGCCCGCGCCGAGGTCGAAATCCGAGCCGTTGATATAGGCGCGGCTGCCCTCGACCTTGGCCGGGATGACGTTCATCCCCGGCGAGCCGATGAAATAGCCCACGAAGGTGTGCTCGGGCCGCTCGAAGAGTTCCTCGGGCGTGCCGATCTGCACCACGCGCCCGTCGTACATCACCACCACCTTGTCGGCGAAGGTCAGCGCCTCGGTCTGGTCGTGGGTGACATAGATCATCGTGTGGCCGAAATCGCGGTGCAGCTTCTTGAGCTGGGTGCGCAATTCCCACTTCATATGCGGGTCGATCACCGTCAGCGGCTCGTCGAAGAGCAGCGCGTTGACGTCCTTGCGCACCATGCCGCGCCCGAGGCTGATCTTCTGCTTGGCGTCGGCGGTGAGCCCGCTGCACTTGCGGCGCAGCTGGTCCTCCATGCCGATCATCCGGGCGATCTCCTGCACGCGCTCGGCGACATAGCTCTCATCGCGGCCACGGTTGCGCAGCGGGAAGGCGAGATTGTCGCGCACGGTCATCGTGTCGTAGACGACGGGGAACTGGAACACCTGCGCGATGTTGCGCTCTGCGGTGGGGGCGTGGGTCATGTCCTGACCGTCGAACAGCACCCTGCCCTGCGACGGCGTCAGCAGGCCCGAGATGATGTTGAGCAGCGTGGACTTGCCGCAGCCCGAGGATCCGAGCAGCGCATAAGCGCCGCCGTCGTCCCAATCGTGGGTCATTTCCTTCAGCGCAAAATCCGCCTCCGAGCCGGGGTGCGGCAGGTAGCTGTGCGCGAGGTTGTCGAGCGTGATTTTTGCCATTCTCGCCCCTCCTCAGGCAGCCAGCGCATAGGCGGCGGGGGCGACAAGCTCGCCCTCTTCGCCAAAGACGTAAACGTGGCGCGGGTCGAGCCAGACATCGAGCGGCGCTCCGAGGTCCAGATCGTGCACGCCGTGCACCAGCCCCACCCAGCGCGCGCCATGATGGTCGAGATGCACGAAGGTCTCGGATCCGGTCAGCTCGGTCACCTGTAGCGTGGTGGTAAAGCGCAGGGCGTCGGGCGTGTGCTGCAGGATCTCCAGATGGTTGGGACGGAACCCGGCGGTGTAGCGCCCGTCGGGCAGCTCGGAAAGCTTGCCGGCGGCGGGTGCGCTCTGGCCATCGCCGAACATCAGCCGATCGCCGGTCTTGGAGATCTGCAGGAAGTTCATCGGCGGGTCGCTGAACACGCGTGCCGTGGTGGCATCGGCAGGCTGGCGGTAGACCTCGGGGGTCGGGCCGAACTGGGTGACGCGCCCCTCCCACAGCGTGGCGGTATTGCCGCCGAGCAGCAGCGCCTCTTCGGGTTCGGTGGTCGCGTAGACGAAGATCGAGCCGGAAGCCTCGAAAATCTTTGGGATTTCCACCCTCAGCTCTTCGCGCAGTTTGTAATCGAGGTTGGCCAGCGGCTCGTCGAGCAGCACCAGACCCGCGTTCTTCACCAGCGCCCGCGCCAGCGCGCATCGCTGCTGCTGCCCGCCCGAAAGCTCCAACGGCTTGCGCGTCAGCATCGGCGTCAGCTTCATCAGTTCGGCGCTTTCGCGCACGCGCCGGTCGATCTCGGCCTTGCCCACGCCCATCAGCTTCATCGGCGAGGCGATGTTGTCGTAGACGGTCATCGACGGGTAGTTGATGAACTGCTGGTAGACCATCGCCACCTTGCGGTCCTGAACCCGCATCCCGGTGACGTCCTTGCCTTCCCAGTAGATGCGCCCGGTGGTCGGCGCATCCAGCCCCGCCATCAACCGCATCAGCGTCGTCTTGCCCGAGAGCGTCGGGCCAAGCAGCACGTTCATCGTGCCGTTCTCGAGCGTCAGATCCGTCGGGGCAATATGCACCTGCCCCTCGACGTTCTTTGAAACGCCCTTCAATTCCAGCGACATAAGGTCCTCCTCCCCGCGCCGTATGTCTCCGCCGTGCTATTCGGCGGCGTCGGCCCTTTCGCGGCGGGATGTCATCCAGCCGTCCAGTGCCGAGATCTCCTCCTCGCTCAGGCGCAGCCCGAGCTTGGTGCGTCGCCACACCACATCTTCGGCCGTGCGGGCAAACTCATGCCGCATCAGCCAGATCACTTCCGCCTCTGTGAGCGTCGCGCCGAAATCCCTCCCAAGATCCTCCGCGCCTTTTGCCTTTCCCAGCAGTTTCTCCGCCTCGGTGCCATAGGCGCGCACGAGACGCAGCGCCCAAGTGTCACTGAGGAATGGATATTTGCCGCGCAATCCTTGCACCAGCGCCGCGACGCCGTCGACCGGGAAATCACCCCCTGCGAGCGGAACGCCAGCGGTCCATGCGCCCTTGCTTAGCGAGATATGCTCGCCGATCTTTTCCAGCGCGCTTTCGGCCAGACGGCGGTAGGTGGTGATCTTGCCGCCGAAGACATTGAGCACCGGCGCGCCGTCCTTGGCGTCGACCTTCAGCGTATAGTCGCGGGTCGCCGCCGTGGCGCTCGAGGCGCCGTCGTCATAGAGCGGGCGCACGCCGGAATAGGTCCAGACCACATCGTCCTTCGAGATCGACTTGGCGAAATAGCGGTTGGCGAAATCGATCAGGTAGTCGCGCTCTTCCGGCGTGCAGACCGGGCGCTGCGCCGGATCCTTGTGCTCGGAGTCGGTGGTGCCGATCAGGGTGAAATCGCGCTCATAGGGGATGGCGAAGATGATCCGCCCGTCGGTGCCCTGAAAGAAGTAGCACTTGTCATGATCATAGAGCTTGCGCGTGACGATATGGCTGCCGCGCACCAGCCGCACGCCTTCGCGCGACGGCAGGTCGATCTTGTCATGAATGATGTCGCCGACCCACGGCCCGCCCGCATTGATCAGCATCTTGGCGTAATGCGTGGCGGTCTTGCCGGTCTCGGTGTCTTCGGTCTCGACCCGCCACAGATCGCCCTCGCGCTGCGCGTGGGTGACCTTGGTGCGGGTCATGATCTTAGCACCGCGCGCCTCGGCGTCGCGGGCATTGAGCGCTACCAGACGGGAATCCTCGACCCAGCAATCGGAATACTCATAGGCGCGCTCGAACCGCTCTTGCAGCGGCGCGCCCTCTTTCGTGCCCTTGAGCGACAGCGTGGAGGTGCCCGGCAGGATCTTTCGCCCGCCGAGATTGTCGTACATGAACAGACCCATGCGGATCAGCCACGCCGGGCGCCGCCCCTTCATCCAAGGCATGACCTTGCTCAGCATCTTCGAGATCGGCGTCTCGCTCTCGAAGCGCATGTCGGGGTGGTAGGGCAGCACGAAGCGCATCGGCCAGCTGATGTGGGGCATGGCGCGCAGCAGTACCTCGCGCTCGATCAGCGCCTCGCGGACAAGCCGCACCTCGAGGTATTCAAGATAGCGCAGGCCGCCGTGGAACAGCTTGGTCGACGAGGACGAGGTGGCAGAGGCCAGATCGCCCATTTCCGCCAGCACCACAGAGGCGCCCCGCCCCGCAGCATCGCGCGCGATGCCGCAGCCGTTGATGCCGCCGCCGATCACGAAGAGATCGCTGGGGGATGTGCTTTGGCCGTCGGTCACGAGAGTCTCCTGCTGGTTGGCGGCAGGCTAAACCCGGAGCGCGCATTGACGCAAGTCAAATGTTTTCGTTTTCGTTCGGATTGCGCGCCCCTCGAAATTTTCCCGCAAGACACCATGTTTTCATGGAAGTTTTTCTTCCACGTTTGCATGTGCAGCATAATTTGTGCTGGAAAACCTCTGCGTTTGCGCGTTTCTATGGGTCCAATCCGCGCAAAGCGAAAGAAACCGAACACGCATGTCCCAATCCTTCCGCCACCCCGAGATTCTCGAGATCGCCCGCCGCGACGGCAAGGTCACCGTCGAGGGGCTGGCGCAGCATTTCGGCGTGACGCTGCAGACCATTCGCCGCGACCTTACCGAGCTGGCCGACGCCGGGCGGCTCGAGCGGGTGCATGGCGGCGCGGTGCTGCCGTCGGGCACGATGAACATCGGCTACGAGGAACGGCGCCATCTCAATATGGACGCCAAGACCGGCATCGCCCGCGCCTGCGCCGAGCGCATCCCGCATGGCATCTCGCTGTTTCTCAACATCGGCACCAGCACCGAGGCGGTGGCGCGCGAGCTTTTGCACCACAAGGGGCTGATGGTGGTCACCAACAATATGAACGTCGCCACGATCCTCGCCGCCAATCCCGATTGCGACGTGCTGCTCACCGGCGGTAGCCTGCGCCGCACCGATGGCGGGCTCATCGGTACGCTGGCGACCGAGAGCATCCGGCAGTTCAAGTTCGATCTTGCGGTGATTGGCTGCTCGGCGCTGGATCTGGAGGGCGACATCCTCGATTTCGACATTCAGGAGGTCGGCGTGAGCCGCGCCATCCTGCGCCAGTCGCGGCGGACCTTCCTTGTTGCGGATCACTCGAAGTTCAAGCGCAGCGCCCCGGCGCGGATCGCCTCGCTGTCCGAGATCGACATGTTCGTCACCGACAGGCCGCTTGAGCCGAGCTTGGCCGAGGCCTGCGCCGGATGGGGCTGCGAGGCGGTGGTGGCGCGCTGATCGTCCCGCCCTTCAGGGGCCAAATCCCGGCCCCTCGGTGTCGGGCGCAAAGGCTTCGCCCCACAGCGAAAACAGCCGTGCCCGTGTGCTGCCGTCCAGCGCCAGCAGCAGCGGCGGTGCCAGCGCGATCAGACGCCGCGCGCTGGGAAGCAGGCTGGTCTCATCCGGGTCGCTCGGGGTGACCAGCCCAAGCTCCGAGAGCATCGCCTGCGCTTCGGCGGTCAGCAGAAACTCGAGCAGCCGCTCGCCGCCTTCCACATGCGGGGCATTCTTGGGGATCATGTAACTGCGCGAGACGATGAGAGTGTAATCCTCGGGCAGGATCACCCCCACTCTGCCCCCTTCTCCGTCGCGCGCGGCAGCGGCGGCATAGGACCCCAGCACATTGTAAGCGATGAGATACCGCTCCTTGGCCACGCCGTCGATGATTGCCGCCGAACAACAGGTGGCGATTGCGCCGACGCGAGAGAAGGCTTCGAGCATCGCGCCGAACGTGGTCGCCTCGAGGCTGTCGGCATGGGCAAAGAGATACCCAAGCCCCGAGGCCTCGATGTCATAGGTGGCGATCTTGCCGCGCAGCAGGTCGGGCCGGTTGCGCATCAGGTCGAGCAATTCGAAGCGGCTGCGCGGCACGTCTGATCCGCGAATGGCGCCGGTGTTGTAGATGATCACCGCGGGCTCTTCGGTGATGCCCCAAAGCTCGTCGCGCCAGCGGCGCGAGGCGGGCAGCGCATCCGTGCGCGGCGACTGGTAGCGATGCGCGCAGGCGGCGTTGACCAGCCATGTCATCTGATGGGCGCCCGAGGAAAACACTGCGTCTGCCGAAGGGGCCGCCCCTTCGCAGGCCGCGCGGCTGTTTTCGAAAAGATTGTTCGAGCCCCATTGCTCATAGCGCACCGACAGATCCGGATTTCGCGCGGTAAAGCGCTCGATCACCGGGCGGATGATCGACAGATCGGTGGTCGAGCGCAGGACTAGCTCGGTGGGTGCGCTGCCGATGACGTCGATCCGCTCCTGCGCCGCGGCGGCCAGTGGCACCACAAGGGTCCCCACAAGCGCGATGAGCGCCAGAGAGAGGCGAAACAGCAGAGCGATCACGGGTCCTCCTCCTCGCTGGGCGGCTCTGCCGGGAGCAGCAGAGAGATGCGAAAGCCGTTCTCGGGATGCTCGAGCGCAATCCGCCCGCCAAAGGCCGCGGCCACAGCGCTGACGATCGCCAGCCCCAGCCCGGCGCTGTCCTCGCGGGAACTGCTGCTGCGCTCGAAACGCTGGCCAAGCCGGGCGGCGACCTCGGGGGTTGGCCCGGCGCCGCTGTCCTGCACCCAAAGCGCGGCCTCGGTCCCGCGCAGCTCGGCGCCGACGGCGATGGGCGGGGTGCCGTGCTTGAGCGCATTGGCCAGAAGATTCTTGGCCGCCTCTCCCACCGAAAACGCATCGGCACGCACCATCACCGGCTCTTCGCCGATCTCCAGCCGCAGGTCCGCGCCCGGTGCGAGCAGCGCGTGGTCGGAACGCTCCATCAGGTCCAGCGCCACCTCACGCAGATCGAGCGGCGTGCGCGGCGCGCTTTCGGTGCGGTGAATGACCAGCGCGCGGGACAGAAGCTGATCGAGCAATGCCCCCAGCGACCGCGTGCGGGTCAGCAGCCGCGCCAGTGCCCGCTGCCGCGCGGCTTCGTCCTCCAGATCCTGAATCGATTCGGCCTGCACCCGAATCGCCGCCACCGGCGTGCGAAGCTGATGCGCCGCGTCCGAGATCAGGTTGCGCATCCCCTCCATCTGCCGGTCGAGCCGTCCCATGAAGCGGTTCATCGACTCCAGCATCACCGTCAGTTCGCGCGGCAGCCGGTCGGTGGGCACCGGGGTCAGATCATAGGGATCGCGCTGCAGCAGATCCTCGGACAGCGCCTCCAGCGGTCGCATGGCCGAGCGGGTCACCACCCAAGACATCACCAAAAGCGCCATTCCAGCCAATAGCATAGGCAGCAAAGCGTCGAGCGTCAGATCGAGCGCCATCGCCTGCCGCGCGCGCAGGGTCTGGCCCACGGTGACAGAGATGCCGCCGGAAAAATCGCGCTCGGCAAAGCGCCGGGTGAGACGGACGAAACGCGCCTCCTCGCCATTCAGCCGGGCATCGAAGAACTCGGGTGCCCCACCTCCGCTGCGCCGTCCCTGCGGCGCAATCAGCGTCTCGTCGAGCCCGGTGATCAGTTCTTCGCCGGGGCCGCGCACCGAGTAGTGGATCCGGTCCTCGGGCGCCTGCGCCAGCAGTTCAAACGCCGAGACCGGGAGATCGACCAACGGCGCGCCGCCCTGAATGCGGATCGAGGCGGCGATGTCCTGCGCCGCGCCCAGCAGGATCCGGTCGTAGGATTGCCGCGCCGCCAGCCGCCCGTTGTAAAGCGTCGAGGCCGCCACCAGCAGGCCGCCGACCAACAGAATCAGCACCACCGCCCCCAGCACGCGCGCCGACAGGCTGGACGGCAGCCGCGCCGCGCCCTCAGCCATCGAGGCCGATCCGGTAGCCCACGCCGCGCTGCGTGACGATGCCGACACCGCTGCCCGCGAGCTTTTTGCGCAGACGGGCGATGTAAAGCTCGATCGCATTCACCCCGACGTCAGCGTCGCCGAAACCGTAGAGGGAATCGTAAAGGCGCGTTTTTCCCAGATAATTTCCCTGATGCCGCAGCAGAACCCCGAGCAGCGCGGCCTCACGTCCGGTCAGATCGAGCCGCTTGCCATCCAGCGTGGCGCTCTGCCCCGCCGGGGAGAAGGCCAGCGGGCCAAGCACGATCTCGGACCCCTTCTGGTCCGCTTCGCGCCGAACCAAGGCGCGCAGCCGCGCCTCAAGCTCGCGCTGGTCGAAAGGTTTGCCAAGATAGTCGTCCGCGCCAAGGTCGAGAGCGCTCACCCGGTCGTCCACCGAGACCAGCGCGGTCAGCATCAGCACCGGCGTGCGGTCGCCCGCGGCCCGCATGTCGCGCAACAGCCGCAGCCCCGATCCGTCGGGCAAATTGATGTCGAGCACCATCGCGTCATAGCTCTGCACGGCGCGGAAATCTTCAGCCGCTTCAAGGCAATCGGCCACGTCGCAAACGATACCGGACTGCGCCAGACGCGTACTGACCCCCTCGGCAAGATCGCTGGCATCCTCGACCATAAGGACACGCATGGCACTGGTACTCCTCTTCGCTGACGAAGCCTTTGTGTGCGCTAACAGGTCTCTGACAGGTTCGCGACAGCTTCGTGGCTTAGAGACACGTCTTAACCCGCAACCGGGGAGGCTGCAAAGCGCAGTCGGGTTCTGCGGGGAACTGACGGGGTCGCGTTCGGTACGCGCGGCGTCGACCATGAGGAGGATACCATGTTTATCAATGCAACCCGCGGCCTCATTGCCGCTACCGTTCTGGGTGTTTCCGCCCTTGCCGCTCAGGCGCAGGACTATACTCCCGAGAACCCCGAGTGCATCGCACCGGCAAACCCCGGCGGCGGCTGGGACTTCACCTGCCGTCAGGTCGGCAAGACCATGCAGGATCTCGGGCTGATCTCGAAGACCATGCAGGTGGTCAACCTTGCAGGCGGCGGCGGCGGCGTGGCCTTCGCCGAAGTGGTCAACAAGCGCAGCGACGACAACGATCTGATCGTTGCGGCCAGCTCGGCCACCGCGACCCGTCTGGCGCAGGGTGCTTACCCGGGCAACACCACCGATCAGGTGCGCTGGCTGGCGTCGATCGGCGCGGATTACGGCGTGCTTGCGGTGTCCGCTGACAGCGACATCGAAACGCTTCCGCAGCTGCTCGACATGATCAAAGAAGACCCGCGGTCGGTCTCTGTGGCGGGCGGCTCGGCCGTTGGCGGCTGGGACCACCTGAAGGTGCTGATCGCCGCGTCCGCCTATGGCATCGAAGACGTGCGCAAGGTGAAATACGTGGCCTTCGACGGCGGCGGCGAAGCGGTGACCCAGCTGCTCGCAGGCTCGGTGCAGGCCTTCACCGGTGACGCATCCGAAGCCAAAGGCTTTGTCGACTCCGGCGACATCAAGGTCATCGCCGTGCTTGCGCCCGAGCGTCTGGAAGGCGACTTCGCCGATTTCCCGACCGCCAAGGAGCAGGGCGTCGATGCCATCGGTGCCAACTGGCGCGGCTTCTACGCCCCCGAAGGCATGAGCGACGAAGCCTACAACGCGTGGTCGTCCAAGATCGGTGAGCTCTACGCCTCCGACGAGTGGAAATCGATCATGTCGGCAAACGGCCTCGCCCCGCTCGACCTGCAGGGCGAAGAGTTCGAGAAGTTCGTCTCGGACAGCGTGAGCGAGATCCAGAACATCTCGCGCGAGATCGGCATCATTAAGTGACCTGATCCCACGCTCGGCGCGGCGGGCCCTTTCCTCCCAGAGGGCCCGCCGCTTCTTACTATCCTTTCACCCAAACCAAGGGGGATCCCATGAGTGACCGCATCTTCGGCCTCTTCGGCCTGGCGCTCGCCATCTTCTTTGCCTGGGCGGCGCTGCAGATCGAGGAAAGCTTCCTCTCTGACGAAGTCGGCCCCAAGGCCTTCCCGCTGATCATCGCGACCATCCTCGGCATCTCGTCGATCTTCATCGCGCTGAAACCCGATGCCGAGCCGCAGTGGCCCGCGCTGCCCCGCCTCGTCGAGATCCTCGCCGCCATCGTGGTGATGATCCTCTACGCCGAGTTCCTGCCGATCGCAGGGTTCGTCATCGCCACCGCCGTTGCCGCCGCCTATCTGACGTGGCGCCTTGGCAGCGCGCCGCTGCAGTCGCTGCTGATCGGCGTGCTGACCTCTGTCGGCATCTACGTTGTCTTCCATCTGGCGCTGGGGCTGTCGCTCGCCCGCGGCCCGCTGGGCTTCTGAGGAGGGGCTGAAATGGACGTTTTCGCAAGTCTCGGCGACGGTTTTGCCGTTGCCTTCACCCTGCAGAACCTCGGCCTTGCGCTGCTGGGCTGCTTTCTGGGCACCATCATGGGCGCGCTGCCGGGCCTCGGCCCGTCGAACGGCGTGGCCATCCTGATCCCGCTCGCCTTCACCCTCGGCCTTGGCCCGACGCCGTCGCTGATCCTGCTGACCTCGGTTTATTACGGCGCCATGTACGGCGGGCGGATCAGTTCGATCCTGCTTGGCATTCCCGGTGACGAACCGGCGATGATGACCGTGCTCGACGGCCACCCGATGGCCAAGAAGGGTATGGCCGGCGAGGCGCTCTCGCTGTCGGGCATCGCTTCCTTCGTCGGCGCGTTCCTTGCCACTTGGGGCCTGATTTTCCTTGCGCCGCAGCTGGTGAAGATCGCGCTGCTGTTCGGACCGGCGGAATATTTCGCCCTCTTCGCGCTGGCCTTCGCCACGCTTGGCGGCGTGTCGTCGAACAATCAGGCGAAATCGGCCTTCGCCGCCATGCTGGGCCTTGGCCTTGCGATGATCGGCGTCGACACCCAGACCGGCGTGCCGCGCTTCACCTTCGGCGAAGTGCACCTCTATGACGGTCTCGATTTCCTCGTGGCCATCGTCGGTCTGTTCGCCCTGTCGGAAGTCTTCATCTTCCTCGAGCACCGCCACGGCAGCGCCGATGCGTCCTCGACCCAACTGAAGCTGGGCCGCCTCACCCCGCCGATGTCGATGATCAAGCAATGCACCCCCACCATGCTGCGCACCTCGGTGCTGGGCTTCATCGCGGGCGTTCTGCCCGGCGCGGGGGCTTCGCTGGGCTCGTTCATCTCCTACTCGATGGAAAAGCGGCTGGTCGACAAGGAAGGCACTTTCGGCACCGGGGATCCGCGCGGCGTCGCCGCCCCCGAGGCGGGCAACAACGCCGCCGCCGGTGGCGCGCTGGTGCCGATGCTGGCGCTGGGTGTGCCGGGCTCGGGCACCACGGCGGTTCTGCTGGCGGTGCTGCTGTCGCTCAACATCACCCCCGGCCCGCTGCTGTTTGCTCAGAACCCCGATGTGGTCTGGGGCCTGATCGCCGCGCTCTTCATCGCCAACATCATGCTGCTGGCCCTGAACATCCCGATGGTGGGCATCTTCACCCGCGTACTGATGGTGCCGCCGCGCATCCTGATGCCGATCGTCGCCATGGTCAGCTTTGTCGGCATCTACGGCATCTCGGGCTCGAGCTTCGATCTGCTGATCATGATCGGCTTTGGCGTGATGGGCTGGGTGCTGCGCAAGCTCGACGTGCCGCTGGTGCCGATCATCCTCGGGACGCTGCTTGGCAACACGATGGAGAACAACCTGCGCCGCGCGATCACCATCGACAACGGCGATTGGTTCACCCTGATCGACAGCCCGCTGTCGATCGCACTCTGGGCCATCGCGATCCTCGGCTTCATCATGCCGCTGATCGTGGGCCGCGTGGTGCGCGCCAAGATGCACCGCCGCCGGGACGAGGAAGGCGTGCTGAGCGACTGACCCCTCGCCCTCTGCTCAGCACTCCACGGCCCCCGCTTCGGCGGGGGCCTTTTTCATTTGACCAATCGCGCTCGGACCGGCTTACCAGCCGCCGAAGCGTGCCCAGCTTTGCAGCGGGCCGGGGCGCGCGGGGATCACCGAATAGCCGCCGTGCTGCGCTGCGGTGGCACAGGCATGGTTGGGCAGGATGCGCAGCAGCGTGCCCACCGGCAGATCGGGCATGGGACCGGCCGCGCCGTCGCGCCGCGCGATGATGCCATGTTCCTGATTGGCCGCGGTGACGATCAGATCGGGGATCACCCGCCCCTCGGCGTCGCACACAATGCCATAGCCCTGATCCACCGCCTGCGCCGCCGTGCCGCGATCGCGTGACATCGCCATCCAGCCCGCGTCGATCAGCACCCAGCCCTTGTCGGGCTGATGGCCGATCACCGACGCCAGCACCGACAGCGCGATATCATCGGTCGTGCACACACCGATGCCCGCCATCACCAGATCGAAGAACATATAAACCCCGGCGCGCAGTTCGGTGACCCCGGTGAGGTCTTGCGCCGCATGGGCGGTGGGCGTCGAGCCGACGCTGACCACCGGGCAGGCCATCCCCGCCGCGCGCAGCGCCTCTGCCGCCGCCACGGTGGCGGCGCGCTCGCGCTCGGCAAATTCGGCATGGGCCTTTGCGCCCGACACGCCATAGCTTTCGCCCGCGTGGGTCACCACGCCGCGCAGCGCGCCTGCATCCGCCAGAATGCGCGCAATCTCAAGCAGGCTCGGGTCTTCCGCCGAGAGCCCGCCGCGATGGCCGTCGCTGTCGATCTCGATCAGCGCCGGGATGCCCGCCTCGGCCACTGCCTGCGCCTGCGCGACGCTGTCGAGGATCACCACCAGATCGCAGCCCCGCGCGCGCAGCGCCTGTACGCGCGGCAGCTTTCCGGGCGCGATCCCAACCGCATAGAGGATGTCGTTGTACCCGGCAGCGGCAAAAACCTCGGCCTCGGCCAGCGTCGAGACGGTGATCGGCCCCGGAGTGCCGCCGCTCATCCGCTCGGCCACCTCCAGCGATTTCGCGGTCTTCATATGCGGGCGCAGGGCAACGCCCAGATCCGCCGCATGCTGCGACAGGCGCGCGAAGTTGCGCAGCATCCGCGCCTCGTCAAGGATCAGCGCCGGCGTGGTCAGCCCTTCGAAAATGGCGGGATGTGTGGACGTGGGCGACATGGGCGGCTCTCCTTGCATTCTGGCCTGTCACGGCTTTGCGCGCTTTTTACCCGTTTCGCCCGGTTTTGACAGGCACCCGCCCGCCCTCAGCATTTGCGTAGCAACGATGCGGCAAATCCCGATGCGGCGTTCCAAAGGCGAAAAACTTCTGCAAACCTCGTTGCAAATGACTCGCCGATCAACATTGATGGCGGGACAGAACAATAAAAACCAATGCAACCACAGAGAGGTACACCATGAAGTTCACCGCAGCCGCGTTCCTGACGCTGACCACCGCGCTCGCTGGCGCCGCCTCGGCCGAGACCTGGGACATGCCGATGGCCTACCCGGCCAGCAACTACCACACCGAGAACGCCCAGATGTTCGCCGACGCCGTCAAAGAGTGCACCGGCGGCGAGCTGGAGATCGTGATCCACGCGGGCGGCTCGCTGTTCAAGGGCGACGAGATCAAGCGCGCCGTGCAACTGGGCGAAGCCCAGATCGGCGAGCGTCTGCTGTCGGCCCATGCCAACGAAGACCCGGTCTTCGCCTACGACTCGATCCCCTTCCTCGCCACCTCCTTCGAGGCCTCCGAAAAGCTGCGCGCCGCCGCAGAGCCGACGCTCGCCAAGGTGCTCGGGGCGCAGAACATCGTGCCGCTCTACTCGGTGCCGTGGCCGCCGCAGGGTCTGTATTTCTCCAAGCCGGTCACCACGCCCGAAGAGATGGAAGGCGTGAAGTTCCGCGCCTACAACTCGATCACCGCGGAAGTCGCCGAACTCGCGGGCATGGTGCCGACGCAGGTTGAAGCCGCCGATCTCAAGCAGGCGCTGGCCACCGGCGTCGTCTCGGCGATGATCTCTTCGGGCGCCACCGGCGTGGACGAAAGCGTCTGGGAAGACATGACCAACTTCTACGACGTGAAGGCTTGGCTGCCGCGCAACACGGTCTTTGCCAACAAGGATGCGCTTGACGGTCTGTCGGACGAAGCCCGCACCTGCGTGATGGACGAGGCCGAAGCCGCCCAGACCCGCGGCGCCGAGAAGGCAGCCGAACTGGCAGGCGGTTTCGTCAAGACGCTGGCCGACAACGGCATGGATGTGAACCCGCCCGCCGAGGCGATCACCGCCAAGCTACAGGAGATCGGCAAGACCATGACCGCCGAGTGGAAAGAGAACGCCGGCGAGAACGGCGCCGCGATCATCGACGCCTACGACGCCGAGTAAGGACAAGGCAACGCTGATACGGGGCGTCCCGGTCTTGCCGGGGCGCCCCTGCGCCATCCGCACCCGCGGTGTGGTGCCGGTGTTGCGGGCCCCGATATGACCTCTCAAGAGACCCTAGAAAAAGACCAAGAGACCACAGGAGGGCAGCCCATGCGCCGCATCTTGGACGGGATTTATGCCACGTCAGGTTATGGCGCCGCGCTGGCGCTGATCGCCATCCTCTGCCTTGTCGTGGCGCAGATGGTCACCCGTTGGCTCGGCATCCTGCTGCCCGGCGGCGCCAATTACGCGGGCTACGCCATGGCCGCGGCCTCTTTCCTCGCGCTGGCCGACACCTTCCGCCGCAACGAGCATATCCGCGTCGGCATGCTGGTCGAACGCGGCGGCGCTTGGCGGCGCGGCATCGAGATCTGGTGCTATACCGCCGCCGCCGTGGTGGCGCTCTTTTTTGCGTGGTACGCGGTACAGACGCCGATCCTCAGCCACAAGATCAACGACGTCAGCCAAGGGCAGGACGGCACGCCGCTGTGGATCCCGCAGATCGTCATGGCGGTGGGCGCGGTGCTGCTGGCCGTTGCGGTGATCGACAGCCTGATCGGCCTTCTATTCACCCCCAGCATGGGCGTCGACGCTCCCCGCGAGCCGCTTCTGCGCGACGCGCTCGGCTCGGTCAAAGCGCGGCTGATCCTTTTCGCGGCCTGCGCGCTGGTGCTCTATGCCGCCGTCCACCTGATGACCGGCTTCGACCGAGACGCGGTGGGGCTCAAGATCGGCGTCTTCCTCTTCGTGCTGTTCTTCCTGCTGGGCTCGGGCCTCTGGGTCGGGCTGGCGCTGATGGGGGTCGCCTATATGGGGATGATCGGCTTCACCCCGCGCAATCCCGGCAGTTCGATGAGCATCACCGTCTGGACCTCGGCCTCGAGCTGGACGCTGACCTCGTTGCCGCTGTTCATCTGGATGGGGGAAATCCTTTATCGCACAAGGCTTTCCGAGGACATGTTCAAGGGGCTCGCGCCGTGGCTCTCGCGCTTTCCCGGGGGCTTGCTGCACTCCAACGTGGTGGGCTGCACGGTCTTCGCGGCGGTCTCGGGCTCCTCGGCGGCGACGCTGACAACGGTCGGCAAGATGTCGATCCCCGAGCTGCGCAAGCGCGGCTACCCCGAGTTCATGATCGTCGGCACGCTGGCGGGCGCCGCGACGCTGGGTCTGATGATCCCGCCCTCGCTGACGCTGATCGTCTACGGCGTGACGGTGAAACAGAGCGTCACCGGCCTGTTCATGGCGGGCGTCTTTCCGGGGCTGGTGCTGGCAACCATGTTCATGGCCTATATCGCGATCTGGTCGGTGGTCCGCCGCGATCAGGCGCCCGATCCCGAGCCTGCGATGTCGTTTAGCGAGAAACTCCGCGCTTCGACCCTGCTGATCCCGGTGATCGCGCTGATCATGGTCGTCATCGGCTCCATGTACCTTGGCATCGCCACGGCGACCGAGGCCGCGGCCTTCGGGGTGATCGGCGCGCTGGTGCTGGCGCTGCTGCAGGGCTCGCTCAGCTGGCAGGCGTTCCGCGAGAGCCTCTTTGGTGCCACCCGCACCTCGGCGATGATCGCGCTGATCCTGATGGGCGCGAGCTTCCTGACGCTGGCCATGGGCTTTACCGGCGTGCCGCGCGCGCTGGCCGGGGTGATCGCCGCGTGGGACCTCTCGCCGGTGGCACTGATCGCAGCGCTGACGGTGTTCTACATCATCATCGGCATGTTCCTTGACGGGATCTCGGCGGTGGTGCTGACCATGGCGATCATCGAGCCGATGATCCGCGCCGCCGGGATCGACCTGATCTGGTTCGGCATCTTCATCGTGGTGGTGGTCGAGATGGCGCAGATCACCCCGCCGGTGGGCTTCAACCTCTTCGTGCTGCAGGGGATGACCCGCCACGATATGAGCTACATCGCCCGCACCGCGCTGCCGATGTTCCTGATCATGGTGCTGATGGTCGGCGTGCTGGTGGCCTTCCCCGGCCTTGCCACATGGCTGCCAGAGACGGTACAGGCCGCGCAGTGATCCCACGGGGGCCGGTGCGCCGGCCCCTGACCAACCGACAGGCTTCGCGCATGACGCCCTTTATCGGCATCCTCAGCCTCGACACGCAGTTCCCGCGCATCCTTGGGGACGCGGGCAATCCCGGCAGCTACCATCTGCCCGCCCGCGTGCGCGTGGTTCCCGGCGCGGGCAGCCCGGATATCGTCCGCAACGGACGCCCGGCACCGCAGCTGGTGGATGCCTTCCGAGAGGCTGCCGAAGAGCTGGCCGCGGAAGGCGCCTGCCTGATCACCTCCACCTGCGGCTTCCTGATCTCGGTGCAGCGTGAGATCGCCGCTGCCCTGCCCGTGCCGGTGGTGCTCTCGGGGCTGTGCCTGCTGCCGATGGTCCGGCAGATGACCGGCGGGCGCCCCATCGGCGTGCTGACCGCCTCCGCCGCCGCGCTGGGACCAGAGGCAATCCGCGCCGCCGGTGCCGCGCCCGAGGAAGTGCGGATCGGGGGCCTTCAGGACAGCGCCCTTTTCGCCAAGACCTTTCTTGCCGCGAAGTTCAGCCAGAACGCCAGCTTCGACCGGGCGCAGATGCAGGGCGAGGTCTGCGCCGCGGCAGAGGCGCTGATCACCCACGCGCCCGAAGTCGCGGCCATCGTGCTGGAATGCGGAAACCTGCCGCCCTATGCGGATGCGATCCGCCGCACCACCGGGCGACCGGTGTTCTCGATCCTCGACGCGGCACGGCTGGTGGTGCCTGCGCAGGCCTGAGGTCAGCCCGCGCTTTCCGAGCCACCCGGCGTTGCGGGACAGAGGCTGTCGATCCGCGCGGGATCCTTCAGCACTGCCGCCAGAATACCGCGCACCGCCGAACGGCGCAGCAGCGCCTGCCCCTCCTCGGTAAAGAGCGCCGGACCGAAGTTGGTCGAGAACGTCGCTTGGTTCGCCACGTTGAAAAAGCTCATGGCGCTGATCTGCCAGTGCAGCGCCACCGGCGAGATGTCCGGCAGGAACAGCCCCGCCGCGCAGCCCGCGCGGCAGATCTTCTCGACCACGCCGATCGCCCGTTCGTTCTTTGCCGCCAGCGCCTGCATCTTCTTCATGTGCCGCGCTTCGTGGATGTTTTCGATCATCACGAGCCGGATGAATTCGGGATTGCGCCGGTGATGGTCGAAGGTGAACTCCAAGAGCGCCTTCAGCGCCGCATCCGGCGGCAGCCCTTCGAGATCAAGCTCCGCCTCGCCGCCGCGCACCTCGGCATAGCACTCTTCGAGCACCGCCTCGTAGAGCGATTCCTTGTCCCCGAAATAGTAGAAGATCATCCGCTTCGAGGTCGTCGTCTGCGCGGCGATGTCCTCGATTCGGGTCCCCGTGAGGCCACGGCGGGCAAATTCTATCCGCGCGACACGCAGAATGTCGGCCTTCACCGCTTCGGGGTTCTGTTTCCAGCCCCGTGACTTTTCTCGATTTTCCGCAGGCTTTGCCATGCGCCCTCCTCGCGTCGTCTCTGCGTCCATCCTACATTTTTAACCCGCCGGTTCAATTCTCTTGACAATTTAACTGTTGAGTACAATTCTGCTGCCACTTGTGAGGCAAGCGAAGTTGGGGGAGGCCATCTTGGAGATCGCGCAAACACGAGAAGACAGCCTGCTTGCTGGCCTGATCGGTCAGGGCATCGCGCTGTCGCGCACCCCGCTGATGCAGATGGAAGAGGCACGCGCACAGGGCCTTTTCACCACCTATAAAAAGCTCGACATGGACGCGCCGCAGCGCAAGGACATGACGCTGGCGCAGATGGTCTCTGCCGCCGAGGCCGCTGGCTTTGACGGGCTGAACATCACCTATCCCTATAAGATCGACGTGATCGACCTGCTCGACGAGCTGTCCGAGAGCGCCCGCGCCGTGGGTGCGGTGAACACCGTCGTCTTTGAGAACGGCAAGCGGACCGGCCACAACACCGACATGTGGGGCTTTGCCGAAAGCTTCCGCCGCGGCCTCGATGGCGCCGATACGCGCCACGCGCTGCTGCTCGGTGCAGGGGGCGCAGGTGTCGCCGTGGCCCATGCGCTGGCCGATTGCGGCGTCGAGACGCTGTCGATCTTCGATACCGATCCGGCGCGGGCCGAGGGGCTTGCCAAGCTGGTCGCCAGCAACCGCCCCGGCACCAAGACGCAGGCGGTCAGCGATATTGCCGCGCTCTTTGCCGAAGGCCGTCCGAACGGTGTGGTCAACTGTACGCCCATGGGCATGGCCAAGCTGCCGGGCATGGCAATCGACGAAGACCTCATCGACGCCGATCTGTGGGTCGCGGACATCGTGTATTTTCCGCTCGAGACCCAGCTCATCGCGACCGCGCGCGCCAAAGGCTGCCGCGTCCTGCCCGGCTCGGGCATGGCGGTGTTCCAAGCGGTGCGCGCCTTCGAACTCTTTACCGGTCGGCCCGCCGATCCGGTTCGCATGAAGGCGACATTCGACGCCTTCGACCAGCCCGCGCAAGACGCGGCCGACACGAAACGCTGAGGGAGGAATTCATGCGTTCTATCACCAAGTCTCTGCTTGCCGTCACCGCACTCTGCGGCAGCCTCGCCGCAACCACCGCAGGCGCTCAGACCCTGCGCGTCGCGCACGTGGATCCTGACGAATGGACCGGCTCGAAGAAAGGCGCCGCGGCGCAGATCTTCAAGAACATCGTCGAGGGCGAGTCGGACATGACCGTCGAGCTGTTCCCGGCGGGCGCGCTCGGCAACGAAGACGAGCTGATCGCGCAGGTGCAGGACAACCTGACCCAAGTCGCACTGGTTTCCGGCGCCATGTCGAAGGTCTGCCCGGCGGCATCGGTGCTGGACATCCCCTACACCTTCTCCTCGGCCACCGTCGCATGGGACGTGCTGGACGGCGAGTTTGGGGACGCGCTGGCGCAGCACTGCCTCGAAGAGACCGGCCTGCGCACCCTTGCCTACGGCGAGACCGGCTTCCGCAACTTCACCAACAACACCCGCGAGATCAAATCGCCCGCGGATATGGAAGGCCTGAAGTTCCGCGTGCAGCCGATCCCGCTGTATGTGGAGATGGTGAAGGGTCTCGGCGGTGAGCCGACCCCGATCGCATGGACCGAACTGCCCAACGCGCTGTCGACCGGCGTGGTCGACGGTCAGGAAAACCCGGTTGGCGTGATCTACAACAACGGCCTGCACAAGCTGCAGAAATACATGACCCTCGACGGTCACGTTTACGCCGCCGACTTCATCGTGATCTCGGACGAGTTCTACGACATGCTCGAGCCGGCGCAGCAGGAAGTGGTCCGCAAGGCCGCCCGTATCGCAGGCACCATGGGCCGCGCGATCCAGCAGTGGAACACCGCGCAGGGCGTCGGTGCCGTGCAGGACGAAGGCATGGAGGTCTACGCGCCGACCGCCGACGAGATTGCGGCCTTTGCTGAAAAGGCGCAGCCTGCGGTTGTTGAATACCTGCGCGGCGAACTGGGCGACGACGCCGAGTGGATCGACCGTCTGCAGACCGCCGTTTCGGACGCTTCGCAGTAATCTGCGCCCCCTTTGGCCGGGCTGCAGTTTCGCGGCCCGGCTTCTCTTTTCGGCCTGCCCGGCAGGTCCGCCTTTTGGCCCGTGCGCTCGGGCCTTGTCTTCGGAGGAGCCACGATGGATCGTCTCACCCGTGCCGCCCGATGGGTTTTTGCCTTCGGCGCCGGCCTCAGCATGGCGCTGGTCTTTCTCATCATTTTCGTCAACTCGATCCGGCGCTACGCCGTTGGCCGCTCGGTTCCGTGGGGCGAGGAGTTGCCGATCTACCTGACGATCTACGGCGTGATGTTCGGCCTCGCGCTGGCCTATCTGAGCGACAGCCACATCCGCTTCACCGTGGTCTCCGACATGATGCCCAAGCGTGTGCGCCACTGGGTCTTTGCTGCTGCCGACGTCATGGGCATCGCCGCGGGCATCGGGCTGGCCTATGCGGGCCACGTCTTTGCCCTGCGCCGCGGCAGCGTCGACTCCTCGGGGCTGAAAGCGACCGCGGACGCGCTGGCGCAAAGCACCGGCATCGAGGCGTTGGTCTGGCTCGGCAAGGTCGGCCCTTACCAATATGCCGTTGCGTTCGGCGGGGCGATCCTTGCCATCGCGGCCACCCTGAAACTGATCCAGCGGCTGACCGGCCGCACGGAGGTCTGAGCCAATGGTCTATCTCATCCTGATCGGCGGCCTGCTGGCCGGTGCCCCCATCGCCATCGCGATCATCGCGGCGCTGCTTTATTTCATGGCCACCGGCGAGGCGCCCTATACGCTGCGCATCGTGCCGACCGAGATCTACAAGGGTCTTAACTCCTTCCCGCTGCTGGCCATTCCGCTGTTCGTTCTGGCGGGCGAGCTGATGAACGAAAGCGGCATCACTGGCCGTATCATCGCTTTTGCCAACGTGCTGGTGGGCCGCATGCGCGCCGGCCTCGCGCTGGTGAACATCTGGGCCTCGGTGATTTTCGCAGGCCTTTCCGGCTCGGCTGTGGCCGACACTTCGGCGATTGGCCGGGTGTTCATCCCCGAGATGGAAAAGCACGGCTATGACCGCAGCTTCGCCGCCGCGCTGACCGCCGCCTCTTCGGTGATCGGCCCGATCATCCCGCCGTCGATCCCGGTGATCATCTACGCGCTGATCGTCTCTGGCGTGTCGGTTCCGGCGCTGTTCCTCGCGGGCGTGATCCCCGGCATCCTGCTGGCGGTGTTCCTGTCCGCCTATGTCATGCTGACCGTGAAGGTCGACAAGGGCGACCAGACCGGAGATCTGGGCGGGCCGTCGAACGGACAGGCGCTGCTGCAGGGCATCTTGCCGCTGTTGATGCCGGTGCTGGTGGTCGGCTCGATCCTGCTGGGCATCGTGACCCCGACCGAGGCCGCGAGCTTCGCCGTCGGCTACGCGCTGATCCTCGGCCTTTTCGTCTACCGCAACATCCGCCTCTCGGCCCTGCCCCGGATCTTCTCGGGCGCCATGCGCGACAGCGCGGTGATCCTGATCATCATCGCCGCCGTTTCGGCTGCCAACTGGCTGCTCACCTACAACCGCGTGCCGAACATGCTGACCGACTGGGTGCTGACCAATGTCGACAGCAAGACCACCTTCCTGCTGGCGGTGATCGTACTTTTCCTCTTCGTGGGCCTGTTCCTCGAAGGCATCGCGGCGATGCTGGTGCTGGTGCCGATCCTGCACCCGATCGCCGTGTCGATGGGCGTCGATCCGACCCACTTCGGCATTCTGGTCATCTTCAACCTGATGATCGGCCTGATCACCCCGCCGCTTGGCCTGTGTCTCTTCGTTGCCGAAGGGGTCGCCAATGTGGGCATGGCGCGTCTGATCCGCTCGATCATGCCGTTCTTCTTTGTCGAGGTGCTGGTCTTGTTCATCCTGACCTTCGTGCCCGAAACGGTGATCTGGCTGCCGCGCGTGCTCGGCTATTAAGGAGGGACGACCCATGAAGACCGCGATCGCCACCGTCTCGATCTCGGGTACCCTGCCCGAGAAGCTCGAGGCCATCGCCGCCGCCGGGTTCGACGGGGTGGAAATCTTCGAGCAGGATTTCATCGCCCATGACGGCGGCGCCCGCGAGGTCGGCCGGATGATCCGCGACCACGGGCTGGAGATCCCGCTGTTCCAGCCCTTCCGCGACTTCGAGTGCCTGCCCGAGCCGCTGCGCTCGAAAGCTTTCGACCGTGCCAAGCGCAAGTTCGACGTGATGCAGGAACTGGGCACCGATCTGATCCTGATCTGCTCGTCCGTGCACCCGCGTTCGCTGGGCGGCATCCAGCGGGCGGCGAATGACCTTGCCGAGCTTGGAGAGATCGCCAAAGAGCGCGGCATCCGCCTCGGCTATGAGGCGCTGGCGTGGGGCCGCCACATCAACGATCACCGCGACGCATGGGAGATCGTGCGGCAGGCCGACCACTCCAACGTCGGCATCATCCTCGACAGCTTCCACACGCTGGGCCGCAAGCTTGACCCGGAATCGATCCGCGCGATCCCCGGCGAGAAGATCTTCTTCGTGCAGCTGGCAGATGCGCCGGCGATCGAGATGGACCTGCTCTATTGGTCGCGCCACTTCCGCAACATGCCCGGCGAGGGCGATCTGGACGTGAAACGCTTCATGCAGGCGGTGATGGCGGCGGGCTACAAGGGACCGATTAGCCTCGAGATCTTCAACGACCAGTTCCGCGGCAGCAACGCCCGCGCCACGGCGCAGGACGGCTATCGCTCGCTGATCGCGCTGATGGACGATGTGCGCCGCGCCGAGCCCGAGACCAAGATCGACATGCCCGCCATCCCGCCGCGCGTGCGCGCCGAGGATGTGAGCTTTGTCGAGTTTGCCGCACGCGACGGCGAGGTCGAGACGCTCACCGACATGCTGCGCACCTTGGGTTTCCGCAACGCCGCCAAGCACCGCAACAAGGCGATCACGCTTTGGCAACAGGGTGATGTGCGGATCGTGGTGAACTCGGAAACCGAGGGCCATGCGGCGCATGTGTGGAACACGCGCGGCCTGTCGGTCTGCGACATCGGCCTGCAGGTGTCCTCCGCCCATGACACGGTAGAGCGCGCCACCGCGCTTGGCTCGCCGACCTTCTCGCAGCCCACCGGGCCGGGTGAGCTGGCAATTCCGGCGATCCGCGGGCTGGGCGGTTCGGTGATGCATTTCATCGACGGAACCAGCGGCCTTGGCGAGGTCTGGGACGTGGAATTCGAAGCCACCGGCGAGGCAAAGGCGCCCGGCGCGGGCCTGACCCATGTGGATCACCTCGCGCAGACCATGTCGTATGAGGACATGCTGAGTTGGACGCTGTTCTACAGCACGCTCTTCGACATGGAAAAATCCCCCATGGTCGATGTCATCGACCCCGATGGTCTGGTGCGCAGTCAGGTGGTGGAAAGCGCCGCGGGTCGGCTGAAGATCACCCTCAACGGCGCCGAGACCCATCGCACCTTGGCCGGGCGCTTCCTTGCCTCCACCTTCGGGGCGTCGGTGCAGCATATCGCGCTTTCGACCGACGACATCTTCGCCTCGGTCGCGCAGATGCAAAAGCTGGGCTTCCAGCCGCTGCCGATCCCCGGGAACTATTACGACGATCTGGCGGCGCGCTTCGACATGCCCGACGGGCTGCTCGAGCGTCTGCGGGCGGGCAACATCCTCTATGACCGTGAGGGCGAGGCCGAGTTCTTCCAGGTCTACAGCCGCGCCTTCGCGGGTGGCATGTTCTTCGAGATCGTGCAGCGCGGACCGGGCTACAAGGGCTTTGGCGGGCCCAACGCCCCCTTCCGCATCGCCGCGCAAAAGCGCCTTGGGCCGAGCAAGGGCATCCCGCAGTCCTGAGCCACCACAAAGCAAAAAACCAAACGCCCGCCGGTTCCATCCGGCGGGCGTTTGCTTTGCAGCGGTGATCCTTAGGCGTCAGCCGCCGAAGGTCTCCATGAACAGCCGCTTTACCTCGACCGGATCGCAGGAGAGCGCGATCTCCACCTCGGGTCGCCCGGTGCAGCGCAGCGTGTTGCCGATCTCGGGGCCGTCCAGCGTCACCTGCAGAGGCGCGCGTTCGGTGCCGACGATCTGCGGCATGATGCAGGCCATCACCGCCAGCGGATCATGCAGCCCGCAGCCTTCGACCCCGACCGAGCGGTAGAAATCCAGATAGAAATGGCTCATCTCGCGCAGGAAAGCCCCATGCTCGGGGTCGCGTCGTTCCAGTTCGGCGAAGTCCTCGGCCCGCAGCAGCACCTGCATCGTCACATCGAGCCCGACCATGCAGATGTTCGCCCCGCTCTGCAGCACGATGTCGAGCGCATGCGGGTCGTGATAGGTATTGGCCTCGGCGTGGGGCGAGATATTGCCGGGCGCATCCAGCGCCCCGCCCATGAAAACGATGCGCTTTACGTTCTGGGCAAACTCGGGATCAAGGCGGATCGCGTCGGCGATATTGGTGATCGGGCCGATCGGGCAGAGCACAAGCTCGCCCTTATGCTCGCGCGCCATATGCACAAGGAACTCTGCCGCGGTCTCGTCCAGCTTTGCGCCCCTGTGCGTCATCTCGGGCAGGCTGCCAAAGCCTTCGGGGCCGTGCACGTGATGGCTCGGCGTCGCGGGCGGCAATTCCAGCGCCTTGGCCGCGCCTTCGGCCACCGGGATGTCGAGCCCGGCGCGCTCGACCAGATAGAGCGCATTGCGGGTCGCCTGCGCGACGGTGACATTGCCAAAGACCGTGGTCAGCCCCAGCAGGTCGATCTGCGGATGCGCCGCGGCGTAAAGGATGGCAAGGGCGTCGTCGACGCCGGGGTCGGTATCGATGATGAGTTTCATGCGTCGGTCCAAGGTCATGGGCGCCGGGAGGCGTCTCCACTTCCCGGCGAAATCCATACCGCTCTACCCCGCGGCACGGCGCAGGGGAACCGGGAAAACGGGCGTGCCACTGTCTCAGGCGGCGGCGTACTCAGCCCGCAGCGCCTTGCGGCGGATCTTGCCAAAGCCGTCGCGGGGCAGCGCCTCGCAGATGTGGAAGCGTTTCGGCACTTCCTGCGGGCCAAGGTGCTCGTGGCAGAAAGCGCGCAGCGCCGCCTCGTCGAGGGCGCTGCCCTCCTTCGGCACGACGCAGGCGAGCACCTTCTGGCCCCACTCCCGGTCGTCCACGCCAAAGACCACCGCGTCACCCACCTGCGGTGCGCGCAGCAGCACGGCCTCGACGGTCTCGGGGTGGACCTTCACGCCGCCAGTGTTGATCACATCGTCGCGCCGTCCGCCGAGGTAAAGGTACCCTTCCTCATCCAGCCAACCGACATCGCCGATGCTCTGAAAGCCGTCGGCATCGCGTTCGGGGGCCGGGGCGTCCGGGCCGGTGTAATGGCTGCGTCCCGACAGATCATCGGGGCGCATGAAGATCTCGCCCGGCGCGCCCGCCGGCTGCAGCTCCCCATCCGCGTCATAGATGCGGATTTCCGTCTCGAAGCCGCGCCCGACCGAGCCCTGATGGGTCAGCCACTCGGCGCCAGTAATGGTGGTCTGGCCGGTGTTCTCGCCCGAGCCGTACATCTCTGTCACGCGCTCCGGACCCAGAACCTCGATCCACGCCTGTTTGAGCCAACCCGCGCAGGGCGCGCCGGTGTGATAGAGCGCGTGCAGGCTGGCAAGGGTCGCGCCGCTGTCCTCCAGCCGGTCATACATGCGCACCATCATCGTCGGCACCAGCATGGCAAAGCCCACCTCATGGGTGTCGATGGCCTGCAGGGCGCGAACCGCATCAAAGCGTTCCATGAGCACCAGCCGATTGCCCTCGAAAAGGCCGTTCTGCGCCCATGTGAAGGGCGCGTTATGCGACATGGCCCCGCAGACCAACTGCGTCTGATCGCAGCGGAACCCCAGACGCGGCGCCACCCGTCCCCAGCTCGCGCCGGGCACACGGGTGAAGGGGCGGTCGTCGCACATCATCTTGGGCAGGCCGGTGGAGCCGCCAGAGAGCACGATCTTGCCCGGCAGCGGGATGCGATCCTCGACCGGCGTGGCGGGCAGGCCTGCCGCCAGCGCCTCGAAGTCGGCCAGCGAGATATCACCCAGCCCCTCGGGCTGCCCGATCACCAGCGCCGCGCCGCTGCGCGCTTTCATGGCGGCGGCGGTCTCGGGCCGGATGCCGGGATCGAGAACCATGGTCGTCGCGCCCACCCGCCAGACCGCGACGGCCAGCGCCAGATGCGCGGGGATGTTGCCAAGGGCGAAGGCGACCACATCGCGCTGCCCCACGCCGCGTGCGATCAGCGCGCGGGCGAACCCGTCGGCCATGGCATTGAGCCCCGACCAGCTCAGCGATTGCGCCTCGCCGCGCGCGGGCAGAAAGCACACCGCTTCGGCATCGCCGCGCTCGGCGGCCAGTTGGCGCAGCCGCGCGCCATAGCTGATCGGGGTTTGGGTCATGGATGCCTCAGACTTCCTCGAAGTGGATGTCCTGCGCCCCGTCCCACAGAACCTTGGGGCCGATCTCGGCCAGCTTGTCGAGGTTCGAGGTCAGGGTGATGAAATGGTTGCCCGCAAGCTGCCCCATCTTCGAGGCGAAATGCACGCCGCCGTAGGCCAGCAGGATCTCGGTCTCCGAAATACCGCCCGGATAGAGGATAAACTGCCCCGGTGCCGGATAGCTGGTGTGGTTTTCATACTCGACGCCGAAATCGGTCTCGCCGAGCGGGATCCACACGCCCTCGCCGCTCCAGCGCACGTGCACCACCTTGCTGGTATAGGGCATCTGCGCGCGGAAGGCGGCGACGGTCTTGGGCGCGGCCTCTTCCTCGAAGCGCGCGTCGAATTCGATGCCCGCGATGGTGACTTTGAGTTTGGTCATGGGATGGTCCTTGAAAGAAGTCAGTCGATGAGGCCGAAGAGCCGCGGCAGGAACAGCGACAGGTCGGGAATGAAAGTCACCGCGATCAGCATGGCAAAGAGCCCGGCGAGCGGCCAGCCGAGGCGGCGCGACACCTGCAGCACCGTGCGGCCCGCGACGCTGGACGACACGAAGAGCGACACGCCGTAGGGCGGCGTCACCGTGCCGATGGCGCAGTTGAGGATCACCAGCAGCGAGAAATGCAGCGGGTCCACGCCCATCTGCGCCGCGATCGGCGAGAGCACCGGCACGATGATCAGGATCGCCGCGATGGTCTCGAGGAACATGCCGACGAAGAGGAACAGCAGGTTGGCGATGATCAGGAAGATCACTTGGCTGCTGGACACGCTGGCGATCCAGTTGCCGAGAATCTGCGGCACATTGGCATTGGCGATGAGCCACGAGAAGACGCTGGCGGTGCCGATGATCAGCATGACGGCGGCAGAGAGAGAAGCGGTGCGCAGGATCAGCCCCGGCAGCGCCGAAAGCTTCAGATCGCGATAGACGAAGGCCCCAACGAGCAGCCCATAGAAGCCCGAGACCGCGGCAGCTTCGGTCGGGGTGAAGATGCCTCCGAGGATGCCGCCAAGGATCAGCACCGGCATCCCTGCGGCAGGCAGCGCGGCCCAACCGGTGCGGCCAAGGCGCGCCATGGTGAAAGGTTCGGCGTCGCGGTAGGTCTCGCCGCCCTTCTTGGCTTGGAAGTAAGCGATGAGCATCAGCATCACGATGCACATCAGCCCCGGCAGAACGCCCGACACGAAGAGCGCGCCGATCGACACATTGGACACCACGGCGAGGATCACCATGGTCAGGCTCGGCGGGATGACCTGCGCGATGGATCCGGCGCAGGCGATCAGCGCCGCGCCGAAGTCCACGTCATAGCCCCGGCGGCGCAGCTGCGGCTGCATGATCGCCGAGATCGCGGCGGTGTCCGCCGAGCCAGACCCCGAGATCGCTGCAAGACCGGCCGCGGCGACGCAGCTCACCTGATAGAGGCTGCCGACCACCCAGCCGATCAGCGCCGAGGCGAAATCCACGATGCGGCGCGAGATGCCGCCCGCGTCCATGATCACCCCGGCAAAGACGAAGAAGGGAATGGCCATCAGGGTGAAGGAGTTGAGCCCCGCAAAGACGCGCTGGCTGACGATGGCGACCGGCACATCGGTGGTGGTGACCAGCGCCAGCACGGCAGAGGCGCCCAGCACAAAGACCACCGGGACACCGAGGGCGAGAAGGAAAACGAAGGCGGCAGCGATCACGATCATCAGAGCGCCTCCTCGGCGTCGGGTTCGGGCGGCGGAAACGGATTGTCCCAACGCTGGATGACCGAAAGCAGCAGTTCCAGCACCATGTAGCCCGCGCCGAACGGCAGGCAGAGATAGACGTATTTCATCGGCATGCGCAGCGCAGGCGAGCTTTGGAAGGTGCCCATCTTCAGCAGCGGCAGGCTGCCCCATGCGAGCGCCGCCAGAAAGGCGGTGATGACCAGCGCGATGGCGATCAGCGCGACGCGCGCCATCGGCAGCGGCAGCTGCGCGGGCAGCATGTCGATCGCCACGTGCTGGCCCTTGGCCACGGCCACGCCCGCCCCCATCAGCACCAGCCAGATCTGGCTGAAGGTGGCGATCTCGGTGGCCTGCGCGATCGAGTAGTTGAAGACATAGCGCCCGCCGACCTGCACCAGCACCGAGATCATCATCACCGTGAAGAGCAGGATCACCACGCCCGAGACGACACGGCGCAGGGCAAGGCAGAGGCGTTCGAGAAGTGCGAACATGGGCGGGCTTTCTTGCGGCAGTCAGAGGAGAGGCCCGGCCACGGGGAGGACATGGCCGGGCAGTTGGGTCGAGCTCGGGGAGCTTACTCGACCGATTTCACCAGATCGAAGATCTTCTTCTGGGCGTCCGTCTCGAGGTACTTCTGCTGCACCGGAGCGGCGGCTTCGCGGAAGGCTTCGACGTCGGGGTGGGTGATGTTCACGCCAGCTTTTTCCAGGTCACCGAAGCGGGCATTGTCGGAGGCGAGATAGGCAGCGCGCTCGGCTTTGCCGGCTGCGAGGCCCGCTTCGTCGAGGGCTTTCTGGGTGTCTGCGTCCAGCGCCTCATAGGCAGCCTTGCCCATGATCACCGGCGCGACCAGTTCCAGCCAGCCAACCACGGCCCAATCGGGCGCGACCTCATAGAACTTCTGCGAGTAGAAGTTGGTGTTGGCCGCTTCCGCACCGTCGACCACGCCGGTCTCGATGGCACCGTAAAGCTCGGTGTAGGCGATCGGGGTGGCATTGGCACCGAAGGCGTTGAACGTGTCCACATGGGCCGGGTTCTGCATGGTGCGGATCTTCAGGCCCGCCATGTCGTCGAGCGACTCGATCGGCTTTTTGGTCATGATGTGACGAGTGCCCGCCGAGAAGACCGACAACAGGTGGAAGCCCTGCGCGTCCAGCGCCGAGCCAATGGCGTCCAGCACTTCGGGATCGCTCAGCGCGCGGTCCATCTGCTCGGCATCGTCAAACAGGAACGGCAGCGAGAAAACCGACAGGTCGGGCACGAAGTTGGCCAGCGTCGAGTTGGCGGTCACGGCGATGTCCACGGTGCCCATCTGGGTGCCTTGGATGCTTTCCATCTCGTCGCCGAGGGTGGCGTTGTCATAGACCTCGATGGTCGCCTTGCCGCCCGACTTCTCTTCGAGGATCTCGGCCATCTTGCGCATGCCGACGCCATAGGGCTCGTCAGCGTTGGCGTTGTGGCTGGCCTTGAGGGTGATCTCCTGCGCGAAGGCCGGGGCGGAGACGAGCGTTGCGCCAAGCGCGACGCAGAGGGCAAGGTTGGTGAGTTTCATCTGTTTATTCCCTGTTGGGTTTCTCTCTGTTGGGGCGGAAATTTTCCCCCGGCACGGGGCCGGGATCAGGCCTCCGCCAGCAGCCCCAGATCGGTCATGATGGTTTCCAGCTCGGCGCGCTTGGCCTGCGGCAGAGGCAGGCGCGGCGGGCGCGGCTCGCCCATGGGGCGGCCGATCATCTGCATCGCGGCCTTGGTGGCCGAGACATAAAGATCACCTGCCAATGCGTTGATCAGCGGCAGGCTTTTGACATAGAGATCGCGGCCCTCTCCGGAGCCGTCGACCGTCCGCTCGAAGGTCTGCGCCGAAAGTTTCGGTGCGATGTTGGACACCACCGAGCTGTAGCCCTCGGCGCCTGCCAGATAGCTTTCCCAAGGATAATACCCGGCAAAGACCGTCATCCGGCCCTTGCAGGCCTCCAGAAGCTCGGTCACCCGGTGCACGTTCTTTGACGTGTCCTTGATGTAAGAGATGTTGTCGACTTCCGAGAGCCGCCCGACCAGCGCTGCGCTGAGATCGACATTGGCGGTGAACGGGTTGTTGTAGAGCATCACCGGGATCGACAGCGCCTCGGCGACGCGGGTGAAATGCACCACCAGTTCCTCGTCGGTGGGCGAGGAGTAATAGGGCGGCACCAGCATCACGCCATCAGCGCCCAGCAGTTCGGCCTCGCGGCTCAGCGACACCGCCTCGTCGGTCCATTCGGCGGCGGTGCCGATCAGCACCGGCACCCGGCCCGCGGCCTGCTGGATCACCGCCTCGGCGACCGCGGTGCGCTCTTCGCGGGTGAGCGACAGAAACTCGCCGGTGCTGCCCAGCGGGATGAGCCCGTGCACGCCTTCCTCGATCTGCCAGTCGACATAAGAGCGCAGCGCATCGAGATCGACGCGGCCCTGCGCGTCGAACGGTGTGACGCAGACGGTGTAGCTGCCCTTGAAGGTCATTGCGGTCCTTTCCGACTTCCTTGGCTCGGCAGCGGGTCGCCGATCCAAACCTCTTGCAGCCACGTTCGATCTGATCAGATAATGTGTCAACTCACAGAGCCAACACCGCGCCCCTCGGCGCCGCTTCCCCAAGGAGACTGACCATGCCCTTCATCGAAATCATCGACCGCGACGCGACCGAAGAAATACGGGAGGTTGCGACGAAAGACATGACTGATGGTCTCTGCCAGGCCTTCGGGATCAAGCCGGAAATCGTCACCTGCTATTATTTTTCAGCACCTCACTATTCCTACGGACATGCTGGAAAATATGGCAAAAATGCTGAAAACTTCCGCATCTTCATAAAAGTACATGCCTTCCCGCGACCCCAGGAGGCCAAGGAAACCGCCGCCCAAGCGATCACCGAGGCGGTGGCGTCTGCCTATGGGGCGAGCCCGAAGGACGTGATCGTCTACTTTTTCGACCGCAGCCCCACCGACGCCTTCCACGCCGGGAAAGCCTCGGCTTGACCGGGCGGCATCCGGCTGTGTAGCTGATGATCAGATCAAATCTCAAATTCATGAACGGAGATCACATTGGATCAGTTCTATACTGAAGAGCAGCGCATGGTGCGCGAGACCGCGCGCCGCCTCTCGGATGACGTGGTCGCCCCCGCCGCTGCCGCCATCGACCGCGACGACGTGTTTCCTCGCCCGATCTACGAAGCGCTGGCCGAGCAAGGGCTTTTCGGCGTCGCACTGCGCGAGGAAGCGGGCGGCGTCGGGCTTGATGCCATGGCCGCCTGCATCGTCATGGAAGAGATCGCGCGCGGCTCGGGCGCGGTCGGCAATGCCTTTGCGATCCCGGTCGAAGCGGCGCTGTTTCTCGACCACCACGGCTCGGAGCAGCACAAGGCGCTGATTCCCGGCATCCTCGAGGGCAAGGTGATTCCGGCCACCGCTGTGACCGAACCCGACCACGGCTCGGATGTGGCGGCGATGAAGACCACCGCCCGCCGCGACGGTGATGAATATGTCATCAAAGGCACCAAGGCGTGGGTCACTTTCGGGCAGGTGGCCGATGTGATCATGGTCTTTGCCAAGACCGATCCCGAGGCCGGGCACCGCGGCATTTCGTGCATTCTGGTGGAAACCGACCGCCCCGGCGTGATCCGCGGCAAATCCGAGGAACTGCTCGGGATGCACGGGCTCGCCGAATGCATGGTCAGCTTCGACGAGGTCCGCGTGCCGGTCACCAATCTGATCGGGCCGGAGCATGGTGCCTTCAAGATGGCGATGGAGAACTTCAACTTCTCGCGCCTGATGATGTCGTCCATGGCGCTTGGGATGGCGCAGGCGGCGATGGAGGATGCCATCGCCTACGCCGGTGACCGCAAGCAGTTCGGCAAGCCGATCTTCGAGCATCAGGCGGTGCAGTTCATGATCGCCGACATGGCCAAGGACATCGCCGCCGCCCGGCTGCTGATCCACAATGCCGCGAAACTCTATGACGCGGGCAAGCCGATCGCGCTGGAAGCGGCGCAGGCCAAGCTCTTCACCACCGACATGGCGCAGGTGCACATCTCGAACGCACTGCAGATCCACGGCGGCAACGGCTACTCGCGCGAGTTCCGGGTCGAGCGCCTGTTCCGCGACGTGCGGCTCAGCCAGATCTACGAGGGCACCAACCAGATCCAGCGCATGATCATCGCGCGGCAAGTGCAGAAGGCCTACGCATGAACCTCTTCTACGAAGACGTCGAGATCGGCCGGACCTATACCACCGGCACGCATGAGATCACCGTGGCGGATATCGCCGATTTCTGCCGCCTGACGCGCGACCACCACCCGCTGCACACCGACGAAGCCTATGCCAAAGAAGCTGGCTTCCCCGGCATCATCGCGCATGGGCTCTATGGTCTTGCGCTGATGGAAGGGCTGAAGACCGAGCTCAAGCTCTACGAGGAGACATCCATCGCCTCGCTTGGCTGGAACGATGTGCGCTTCAAGCATCCCATCGTGGCCGGCGACACGGTCTATGTGGAGATGGATTTCACCGCCAAACGCGAGAGCGGCTCGCGCCCTGCCGGAATTATCACCGAAGCGGTGCGGCTGATGCGCGATGACGGCACGTTGCTGATCGATGCCGAGCATATCAGCTTGATCCGCAAGAGCCCCTGACAGAAGGTCACGCCATGCCCAACGAAGCGCTTGCCCTCGACACCGCACAGAACTCCGTGGATCAGGCCACCCGCCTGATCCGCGAGGATATTCTTTCGGGGCGCATCGCTCCCGGCGAGCGGTTGAAGACCGCGGAACTGGCCAAGCGGCTGGGGTTCTCGACCATGCCGCTGCGCGAGGCGCTGCGCAAACTCGAGGGCGAAGGGCTGGTCGAGATCGAGCCCAACCGCGGCGCCACCGTGCGCCAGCTTGACCGCGCCTATATCACCGATCTTTTCGAGCTGAATACCGAGCTGCGCATCTTCGCCGTACGGCGCGGCATGATGGCCCTCACCTTGGAGCGGATCCGCGAGCTTGAGGCGCTGGCCGCCGAATACCGCGCGCATCTCGAGGCCGGTGAGGACATAGAGGCGATCGATACCAACCGCCGCTTCAACGCGCGGCTGGTGGAGTTTGGCGGCAATCGCGAGGCGCTGCGGGTCTTCCTGCGCGGCTGGGACACGATCTTTGCCTTCCGCCGTGGCTATGGCTACGGCACCGGGCGGCGACGGGTCATGGCCGAAGAGATGCAACTGCTGATCGACGCGCTGCGCAGACAGGATGCCACCACCGCCGAAGCGATCCTGCGGATGCAGAACGCGGCGATGATGGAAGACCTCGTCTCGCGGATCGCGCCGGAAGGCTGACCGCTTTTACTTCTTGAGACAAGGGATTGGCCCGGGCGGTATCGCCCGGGCTCTTGCGCATCAGTAGCGGTAGTTCAGCGAGATATTCAGCTGTGTCGTATCGAGCTTGAGGTCCGTTTTGTCGAAGTCTTCAAACTCGCTGTAGACGATCTCTGCGCCGATGGTCCACGTGTCCGACAGGAAGGTCTCGGACCCGAAACCGACGAAATACCCGTCGGAATCCCCCACCTTCAGGTCTCCGCCGTCGTGATAGGCACGGGCATAGCCCCCGGTGCCATAGATCATCGTATTGCCAGCATCATAGCCTGCACGGGCGCCGACGCGCAGAATGCCGGTCAGCTCTCCGGCCTCGCCAAATTCGGCGCCGATCCAGTCATACTGGACACCGCCGCCAACCACCCACGAGCCCAGATCGTAGTCGTAGTAGGCCTTGAGCCCGTAATCGCCGGTTTCCTCGTAATCGTCGTCGGCATTGCTGGTGTCAAACGCACCATAGCCAAGCTGAATGCCGACCGAGCCGCCGGTCCAATCGCGGGTCATGGGCACCGGCACGGGAACGGCAACAGGGGTGTAGACGGGCGCGGGCTCAAGGCTGCCTGCAAATGCGGGAGCGGCAGCCAGTGCGGCCAGCAGCGCGGTGCTTGCGAATTTCATGATCTCTGCTCCAATTTCAAATTATTCGAAAAGTCTTTGAGGCCCCGCCGAGGGGCATGAGAGCAGAGTAAGCCCGGCGCGAGATTCACCCCATACGTGTATCAAAAGGAAGCCGTCAGCCCGTGTCACAAGAGGCACGCTTTCTAGCCCTCTTGCGATGATCACAGGCGGCATTCAGCCTATAAGTGTGCTCTTTGAGCGGCATTCAGCCGTGCCGAACCTACTGTCACGAGAAAGGGGGCGATCCACGCCCGCCCCCTGCCCCTGTCATGCGCCGAAGGCTTGGCTTGTGCCGCGCTCGAGGTAGACGCCCGCGTCGCGCGCGCCGATCACCTCGCCCTCTTCAAAGATCGTCTTGCCGCGCAGGATGGTGCGCACCGGCCAGCCCGTCACTTCGAGCCCTTCGAAGGGCGTGTAGTCGCAGTCATGGTGCATCAGCGATTGCGAGATGGTCACTTCGCGCGCCGGATCCCACAGGGTGATGTCGGCGTCCGCACCTACCGCGATGGTGCCCTTTCGCGGGTAGAGCCCAAAGAGCTTGGCAGGGTTGGTCGCGGTCAGCGCCACGAAACGCTCGATCGGGATGCGGCCCTTCGAGACTCCCTCGGAGAAGAGGATCGGCAGCCGCGTCTCGATGCCGGGAATGCCGTTGGGCACCCAGCGGAACGAGGTGCGCGCGCCCTCTACATCCTTGCCCTTGTCATCCTCGAAGCGGAACGGGCAATGATCGGACGAGAAGATATCGAAGGTGCCGTCGCGCAGCCCCTCCCAGATCGCCTTTTGGCTGTCGGTGTCGCGGGGCGGCGGAGAGCAGACGTATTTCGCCCCCTCGAAATCCATGTTGAGCCCTTTGAGGTCATCAGCGGTGAGCGTGATGTACTGCGGGCAGGTCTCGGCCCAGATGTTCATGCCGCGCCGCTTGGCCCATTGGATCTGCTCCATCGGATCGCGGCCCGAAACGTGGACGATGGTGATCGGCACATCGGTCAGTTCGGCGTGGCTGATCGCGCGGTGGGTGGCCTCGCGCTCGACCGACTGCGGACGGCTTTCGGCGTGGTAATAGGGCGCGGTCTTGCCCGCCTCTTCCAGCCGCTTGGCCATGTAGCGGATCGCGTCGTAGCCCTCGGCATGGACCATGACCATGGCCTTCTCGCGCCGCGCCACATCGAAGACATCCAGCAGCTGCGCGTCGTTCAGCACCATGTCGTCATAGGTCATGAAGACCTTGAACGAGGTATAGCCCGCCTTGACCAGCGCCGGCAGTTCCTGTCCCAGCACCTGCGGCGTCGGATCGGTGATGATCAGATGGAACGAGGTGTCGACGTAGCACTTGCCCTCGGCAGCCTCGTGATAGGCCTGCACCGCTTCGCGCAGTGACTGGCCCTTCTGCTGCAGGGCAAAGGGCATGACGGTGGTGTTGCCGCCCGCCGCCGCGGAGCGCGTGCCGCTCTCAAAGCCGTCAGCCATGACCACGCCGCCGCCCTGATGCTGCTCGAGATGCACATGCGCGTCGATGCCGCCCGGAAGCGCCAAAAGCCCCGCTGCGTCGATCTCTTCGCGCGCTGGGCCGACGTCTTCGGCGATGGTGACGATGCGCCCGTCCCTTATGCCGATCTCCGCTCTGATGCGGTCGGCGGCAGTGACGATCTCGGCGTTGCGGATGGCAGTATCGAGCATGCTTCGGTCTTTCCTCAAATTCGGATCGGACCCGCGGCGGATAGGGAGGGAGACGCCGCGGGCCCGAAGGGCCTGCTTACTTGGTCAGCGCTTCGAACAGCGCCTTCTGACCTTCGGTGGTAAGCTGGCTTTCGTAAAGCGGCTGTGACGCTTCGATGAAGGGCGCGGTGTCCGGCTCGGTGATGGTCACCCCGTGCTCTTTGAAGCTGTCGAGCAGCGGCTGCTCTTGATCGACGACATACTGACGCTGCCACGCGGCGGCTTCCGAACCGGCGTCCATCAGCGCGGTCTGGATGTCCGCGGGCAGCGCGTCGAAGGCGTCTTTCTTCATGGTCACCGGCGCGGTCATGTTGAGCCAGCCGACCAGCGCGAAATCGGGTGCGACTTCATAGAACTTCATGCCGTCATAGCCGGTGGAGGCACCTTCGGCCCCGTCAACCACGCCCGACTGCAGCGCGCCGTAAAGCTCCGAATACGACATCGGCGTGGGGTTGGCGCCATAAGCGCGGAAGGCCTCGACGTGCACCGGGTTTTGCATGGTGCGGATCTTCATGCCGGCGAGGTCATCCATGCTCTCGATCGGCTTGGAGGTCATCAGGTGGCGGATGCCCGAAGAGAAGACGGCGAGCAGCTGAAAGCCCGAGCCATTGGCCGAGGTTTCCATCATGTCCCAATTGGCGTCGACTTTCTCGCCAAGCGCGGGGATCGAGGGAAAGAGGAACGGCAGATCGAAAACCTTATAGTCCTCGACGTAGTTCGAAAGCATGGCGTTCGAGGTCATGCCCATGTCGAGCGAGCCGAGCATGACGCCCTCGACGGTCTGCTGCTCGTCGCCAAGCTGGCCACCGGCATAGATCTCCAGCGTGGCGGCGCCGTCGGTCTTTTCTTCCAGCAGTTCCTTCATCTTCTGCAGGCCCATGTCCTGCACCTCGCCCGCGGCGTTGGTGTGGGCGACCTTGAAGGTGTAATCGGCGGCAAAGGCAGGCGCCGCGGCGAATGCGGCCAGCGCCGCGATTGTGGTGAGAACCTTGTTGGACATTGCTGTTTTCTCTTTCTTTTTTGGTCGGTGAGTGGTGGTAGGGCGGCGCCCCTCGGTCACAGCAGGACCGAGGGAAGCCAAAGGGAGACGGCGGGCACGAAAGTGACCAGCAGCAGCGCCACGAGCATGCAGCCAAGCGGCAGCCAAACCTTGCGCGAGACCTGCTCGATGCGCCGTCCCGCAACGGTGGAAGCGACGTAAAGGCAGATGCCATAGGGCGGCGTGATCAGCCCGATCGAGAGGTTCAGAGCGGTGATCACTCCGAACTGCACCGGGTTGATGCCGTAGCTTTGCGCCATGGGCAGCAGGATCGGCAGCAGGATCAGCACCGCCGAAATGCTCTCCATGAACATGCCGACGACGAGCAGCAGCAGGTTCACGATCAGCAGAAAGACGATGGGGTTGTCGGTCACCCCGGTCAGCCAGTCCTTGAGCATCGCCGGGAAGCCCTGCGTCGCGATGATCCACGTAAAGACCGAAGCGGTGGAGATGATGATCAGCACCGTGGCCGAAAGACTGATCGCCTTGAGGAAGATGCGCGGCAGATCGCGCGGCTTCAGCTCGCGGTAGATGAACATGGTCACGATCAGCGTGGTAAAGAGCGCCACGCAGGCCGCCTCGGTGGCGGTGAAGATGCCGCCGACGATGCCGCCGATGATCACGATGGGCACCAGCAGGCCGGGGGCCGCGTCGATGAACCCGGCGCGCAGGCGCTTGAAGGTGAACGCTTCCTGATCGCGGTAGGCATCGCCGCCGCGCTTGGCGTAAAGCCAGCAGCCGACCATCAGACCGATCATCACCAGAAGGCCCGGCACGATGCCGCCAAGGAACATGGCTCCGATCGACTGGTTGGCGGTGATGGCGATGACGATCATCACGATCGACGGCGGGATGATCGAGGCGAGCGAGCCCGAGGCCGCGATCACCGCCGAAGCAAGGTCGATGTCATAGCGCCGCTTGCGCATCTCCGGGGTCATCACCGCGCTGATCGCAGCCGTGTCCGCCGAGCCAGAGCCCGAGATCGCCGCGAGGCCGGTGCCGGTGACAATGGACACCATGTAGAGCGAGCCGGTGATCCATCCCACAAGCGCGCTGGCGAGGTTGACGAAGCGCCGCGCGATGCCGCCCGCCTCCATCAGCAGCCCCGAAGCCACGAAGAAGGGGATCGCCATCAGGGTGAAGGAACTGATGCCGCCGTAGACCCGCTGCGCCACGATCGAGATCGGCGCGGTGGTGGTCAGTTCGATGGCCAGCAGGGCCGCGATGCCAAGCGCCAGAACGATGGGCGTGCCCGAGATGAGAAGTACGAGGAAGCCGCCGCCTGCCCAGATCATGCCGCCGCCTCCGCGTCCTGCGCCTGTTCGGCGCTCTGATCAACGCGGCCCGGGTGCAGCACCTTGGGCAGCGAGGTCACAGCAATTTCGATCAGGAAGTAGCCAAAGCCCACCGGCAGCGCCATGTAGGGGATCGCCATGGGAATGCGCAGCGCCGGGGATTTCACCACGAAGCCGATGGCCAGCATCGACAGCGAGCCCACCACAACCACGCCGAGGAACCACAGCCCCAGCAGCAGGCTCGCGCCATTGCAGAGGCGCTGCACCGGCAGCGGCGCCTTGCGGATCAGCACGTCGACCCCGACGTGCTGGTTGTAGCGCATGGCGATCCCGGCCCCCAGAAGCGTCAGCCAGACCTGCGCGAAGGTGGCGGTCTCCTCGCTCCAGGCGATCGAGTAGTTGAAGAAGTAGCGGCCGATGATCTGTGCGGCGATGGCGCAGGCCATATAGGCCAGCAGCAGCGGCGCCACCCCATCGACCAACCGGCGCAGCAGGGTCAGGCAAAATTGCAGAAATCTGATCAGGTTCGGGGTCGGCGCGCCTTGCTGCGCGCCTGCCGTTCCGCCGTTGCTGGTCGTCCGATCGTGCATGGACGCACCTCCTTTTGTCTCGGTGGTGCCGCGGGTATCCAAGGGCGGACCCAGCGTCACCGTCGCCGGTTTTCATAGGAGGTTACCGCCAAGCGGACGGCACGGAAGCTATCGGACTATAAATATCGTGATAGGAAGTATTTAACGCGCCGCTTTTTCTAATATTCCGCAGAAATTCGATCTAGCCTCCAGATGACACAAAAACGTGCAGATCAAAAATCGGTCTAAATATGAGTATCAGATCAAATATGATGCAGGATGAAAACATGGCAACCCCGAAGTTCGGCCTCGCCTTCTGTCTTCTGGGCCGCGCCGAGGCGGTTCTTCTGGCCCGCGGCGCGGGATTCGATTTTGCGGTGATCGACATGGAGCACGGCCCGCTCGGCATGAGCGAGCTTGGGCAGGCCGCGGCGGCGGGCGTCGCGGCGGGTCTGCCGGTGTTCGGGCGGGTCACCGGCCCCGGCTCGCCGGATATCGCGCGGGTGCTGGACTGCGGCGCAAGCGGGGTGATCGTGCCGCATGTGGACAGCGCCTCGGACGCCCGCCGCATCGCCGAGGCCTGTCGCTTTGCACCGCGTGGCACGCGCGCGCTACCTGGCCCTCTTCCTGCGCTGGATTATCGCGTGGTGCCCGCGGCAGAGTTGACCGAGGAAGCCGAAAAAGCGGTCAAAGTCATCGCGATGATCGAAAGCGCCGCGGCGCTGGCCGCGGTCGAAGACATCGCCGCCGAGCCCGGCATCGACATGCTGATGATCGGCAGCAACGATCTGGCCGATGGCATCGGGCGGCGCGGTCAGCTCGATCACCCGGATGTGGCCGCAGCCTTCGCAAGGATCGCGGCGGCAGCGACGGGCAACGGCTGCGCTTTTGGTGTGATGGGGCTGCCGCTGGCGCTGCTGCAGAGCCACGCGCTGGACCTTGGGGCGAGCCATATCGTCGCCACCAACGAGACCAATCTGATTGCCGAAGGAGGCGCCGCGCTGCTGCGCCAGATGCGCGGTTAAGGTCTGAGGCCCGTCCCGGCTCAGACCTGAGCCGGGCGCTGGCTTTCCGCCCTGACCTCGGCGAGCCTCAGCGCCACACGCTCGCGGAACGCCTTGATGAAGCGCTGGGTCTGGCGCGAAGGGGTCTTGGTCTTCAGCATGGCCGCCGAAAGACCAAAGCTCAGCTCGGCGGCATAGGGGCGCACCACCAGACCGGGCCGCATGGCGCTATGGGCCGAAAGCTCGTCGATCAGCGCCACGCCCCAGCCCTCGCGGACAACACGGGCGGCGGCGTTCATAAAGCGGGTCTCGATCGTCGGACGATAGTCGAGCCCCTGCGCGCGGAAACTGTCGGCGAGCATGAGCCCGATGCGGTTGGCCACCTGCGGGCCGACCATCGGGCGCTCGGCCAGATCTTTGGGGCTCACCGCGTCGAGCTTCGCCAGCGGATCGCTTTCGTCGCAGAGCACCACCGCGCGCAACTCGTCCACTTTTTCGTAGGTCAGCGCCTGCCGCTCGTAGGGCGAGAGCATGAAGGCCACGTCGGCCACCCCGTTCTCGACCACCTGCAGCACGCTGTCGAGCAGTCGGGTTTCGAGCGAGACCTGAATGCGCGGGTAGTCGCGGGCATAATCGGCGATCACCCGCGGCAGCACCCCTTCACTCAGCTCGGCGGTAGAGGCGATGCGGATGCGCCCGATCCGCCCCATCCGCAGATCCGCCGCGCGCTGGTTCACCGCGTCGCGTAGCAGGAACAGCGGCTCGGACTCTTCAAGCAGGATCAGCGCCTCTTCGGTGGGCGACAGGCGATTGCTGACCCGCTCGAAGAGCGGAAAGCCCAGCACGGTTTCGATGTGCCGGATGGTGTTGGAGATCGAGGGCTGGGACATGCCGAGGCGCTCCGCGGCGCCGACGGTGGTACGATACTGCACCACGGCGCGGAGAATCTCGAGCTGACGAAGGTTCAGCATGTCGCCGATGGGATACCCCTGTCGTTGCTTTGCCTTTGCCGGTTTCTCTTGACCTGACTTTGCCAGTCCCGGCTTTCCCAGTCCCATACGGGCCGCCTCAGCTTTGCGTCAGACGGATGCGGTGAAAGTTGCGCACCTTGTCAGTGAACGGCCCGAAGCCTTTGATAGCATTGAATTCGGGCGTTTCATAGGCCTCGGGACCGGTGATCGTGTAGATCGCCACATGGCGCGGTCCGCCCTCGATGCATTTCTCGCGGCGCGCGTCCAGCCAGCCCGGGCAAGCAAGAATGTCGGGCAGATGGGTCTTTTCGTACCACTCGTCGAAGGCGGCCTCATCCTCGGGGTCGATGTCGACAAAGACGATATGGGTTTGCAGTTGGGTCACAGGATCAGCTCCAGACAGGGACAAAGGGCGGTCATCAGCGCGGCAAGCTCCGAAGGCTCGATGCGCGGCGTGGGGGCGCGGCAGGCCGGGCTGTCGATCCGTCCCAGTTCGGCAAGGCAGGCCTTGAGGCGCGCGGCGGCCAGATGGCCGGGCGCGGCATAGACCAGCTTGGCCAGCCCAAAGAGCGCCTCGTGGATCACCCGCGCCTCTTCGATCTCGCCAGCGCGGACATGGGCGTCGAGCCCGGTGATCAGTTCCGGCACCAGCGCCGAAAGACTGACCGCCGAACCGTCGCTGCCAAGCATGAAACAGGGAAAGAGATGCTCGTCGCCCGAGGCCATGACGGCCACGTCGGGGCGCATCTCGCGGGCGATGCGGCGGGTGACCTCATAGGCTTTGGTCTCCCAGCTGCCTTCCTTGATGCCGACCACGCTGTCGATCTCGAGCAGCTGGCGCAGCACATCCGGCGTATAGGCCAGCTTGAAGGAGCCGACCGAGCCCTGAAACAGGTAGACCGGCGCGCCGGTCGCCTCGGCGATGCCGCGGTGATGCGCGACGATGGCGCGCGGATCGGCCCCCAGCGCCCAAGAGAACGGCGCGAAGACCATGATCGCATCGGCCCCGGCGCGCAGCGCGGCCTGCGCATCGGCGGCGGCGGTGGCGGTGGTCTCGGCACTGACCGCGGCGAGGATGCGGCGCTTGCCGGCCACCTCGCGCGCGATGCGCACCACCTCGGCCTGCTCGGCGCGGGTCATGTGAATGCCCTCGCCCGCATGGCCGTTGAGCAGCAGACCCGCCTGCCCCGGATCGGACAGCACGGTCTGGAAGTGCCGCTCGAGGCTGGCGCGGTCAAGCGCGCCCTCCTCGGTCATCGGGCAGATCGTCGCCGCGTAGAGACCGCCATGCGCCGCCGCACTCATCACAGCACCTCGGCGGCGATCAGCGCCTTGCGCACGCCCTCGCGCACGGCCTCGGACTGCGGCAGCAGCGGCAGACGCGGCGCGGCGTTCTTGATCACGCCCATCATCTGCAGCCCGTCCTTCATGCGGGTGTGCATGTCGATCACCGGCGCCGGGCCGTAGATCGCCCGCACCACCGGATAGAGCCGGTCGTTGGCGGCGCGCATCTTGGCCAGATCCATCTCTTCCGACGCCTGCCACAGATCGGCCAGCAGGCCGGGCACGAGGCTGGCAAGGCCCGACAGGATACCGTCACCCCCCAGAGCGACCTGCGCAAAGAACCAGTGGAAGTTCGACGGCAGGATCGCGGTGTCGGGGCCTGCGGCCTTCACCGCGCGGCGGTTCTCGTCATAGGCCAGCAGCGTCGCCGAGCCTTCCTTGATCGCGATGACCTCGGGGATCTGCGCGATCTCGGCCAGCACCGGGGTCGCGAGGCCAAAGCCCGAGCCGATGGGGAACTGAAAGTGCGACAGCGGCATCTGGATCTCGCGCGCCAGAAGCTCATACATTTTCACCGCCGCCGACGTGTTGGCATTGCCGCCGCCAAGCGCCTCGGGCGGGAAGATCACCGCCACATCAGCGCCCGCCTCGCGCAGCATCTCGGCCTGACGCAGCGCGTCGGGGATGCCGGTCGGCACGATGCCCGCAAGCAGCGGCTGGTCCTTGTGGATCTGGTCGCGGGTGCGCTTGATCACCTCGACCTTCTCGGCGTCGGTGAGCGCGGTGGCCTCGCCCGCGTGGCCGTTGACGAAGACGCAATCGGTGGTCTCGGGCTTGGCGCAATGGTCGAGCACGGCGGAATAGCCGTCCCAGTCGATCGCGCCCGCCTCGTCGAAGGGCAGCACGGTGGCAACGGTGATGCCGCGAAGATCCTTACCGGTCAGGGTCATGCGATTACTCTCTTTCTCGGAAATTTCAGCGTGGCGTCGACTTTCAGTACCTCGACGCCCTCTTCGTTTTTCGCGCTGGCCTGCCAGTCGACGGTGCGGTTCTCTTCGTCCTTGCCGGAGATCCAGATGTCGAAGGTGATCGTGTCGCCGTAACGCACAGCGCCGGTGAACCAAAAGCAGTCGCGGATCGACACACCGACGGTGCCCACCAGCTCGGCGGTCAGCACCGAGGTGCAGATGCCCGCCACCAGAATGCCCGGCGCCAGCCGTTCGCCAAAGCGGGTGGTCGAGGCATAGCCCTCGTCCACATGCACCGGGCCGAAATCGCCGCTGGCGGCGATATACATGGCGCCATCGGCCTCGGTGATGGTCTTCGAGACGCTGACGCGGTCGCCCACCTCCAGCTCGTCGATATTGCGGATGTCATACATGCTCAGGCCCCCAGCGGCAGCATGCGCGCGCTGCCAGTGATCACCTCCTCGCCCTCGACCAGAACCGACAGGCTGCAGGAGATAGCCTCGGGCGAGGCCTCGGTGACGGTCGCGGTGGCGGCGAGCGAGCTGCCCACCGGGAAGGCGCGGGAGAAGGAGACCGAGAAGTCGCCGATGCGCCATGCGGGGCCTGCGAGGCGGCCAAGCGCGGTGGTCAGCAGGCCGGAGGCGGCCAGCTCGAAGACCGACATATCGGCAAGGCCCGCGCTCTTGGCATGGGCCCGGTCGACGTGGGTCTTGGTCATATTTCCGGTGATGCCGGTGAAAAAGCCCTGCTCGGCCACGGTCATCGTCTTGCGGAAGGTGATGGCGGCCCCGGTTTCGGGAAGATCCTGTGTCATCGCTGTCTCGTCTGTTGCGCCGGGCCGGGGGCCAGCCCCCGGACCCCCGGCGTATTTGGGGAACAATGAAGGGGGCGGCTCAGAGCGTCAGGCCGCGCTTGATCACCGAGCGGGCGATCAGCATGCGGTGCACTTCCGAGGTGCCGTCGTAAATGCGGGTGACGCGGGCGTCGCGGTAGATGCGCTCGAGCGGCAGTTCCTTGGTGAAGCCGTAGCCGCCAAAGACCTGAATGCCGCGGTCGGCGACGCGGCCGAGCATTTCCGAAGCCTGCACCTTGACCATCGACACTTTGTCGCGCGGGTCGAGGCCCTGATCGACTTCCCATGCGGTGTTGAGCACCATCATGCGGGTGGCGAAGATCTCCATGGCGCTGTCGGCGATCATCTGCTGCACCATCTGGAAATCGCCGATCGGCTGGCCGAACTGCTGGCGGGTGGCGGCATGCTCGCGCATCATCTCGAGCACGCGGCTCGCCATACCCACGGCGCGCGCGCCGATGTGGCCGAGGCGGATGCCGCCGACATTGGCCATCATCACCTTGAAGCCGTTGCCGACCTCGCCCAGCACATTGCCCTTGGGGATGCGCACATCGTCGAAGTTGAGCTCGGCATGGCCGTAGCCGCGGTGGCCCATCATCTTCTGGTTCCGTGCCACGGTGAAGCCGGGGGTGCCCTTGTCGACGATCAGCAGGGTGATGCCGCCGCGGGCGCGCTTCTCGGCGTCGGTGACCGCCATGACGATCACGTAGTCGGCGATATCGCCGTCGGAGATGAAATGCTTGGTGCCGTTCAGCACCCATTCATCGCCGTCGAGATAGGCGTTGGTCTTGATCGCCGCCGCGTCCGAGCCGGCGCCGGGCTCGGTGATCGCCATGGCGCAGATCTTGTCGCCCTTGACTGTGGGGTAGAGGTATTTGTCGCGCAGATCACCCTCGAAGGCCTCCAGCATCGGGTAGACCTGCCCGAAGATGCGCCGGATCAGCGCGTCGGAAGTCTGGCCGAGCTGCTCTTCGACGAGGCACATGTCCATCACGCCGAGGCCCGCGCCGCCGACCTCTTCGGACATGTTCATCGCGTAAAGGCCCAGCTCCTGCGCCTCGGCCTTCACCGCCGCCAGCTTCTCGGGCGGGATCTGCGCGTGCTCTTCCGTCTCCTGCTCGAGCGGCTGGACCTTTTCGCGAACGAAACGGCCAACCGCGTCGGTGATCATCTTCATCTCGTCGGAGATCGTGAAATCCATCTGTCTTGTCCTGCTGGGTATCTTGCTTGGGAGGGTGGCGCGGCTCAGCTGCGCATCTTGTCGGTTTCGACCACGGCGCCCGAAGCGATCAGCGCCTCGATCTCGTCTGCGGAGAGACCTGCCTCGGCCAGCACCTCGCGGGTTTGCCCGCCGAGCGCCGGGGGCGCACGGCGCACGGGCGGGGTCTCGCCGTCGTAGCGCACCGGATGCGAGAGCATGACCATGGGCGTGCCCTTGCCGCTTTCGACCTCGGTGAAGGCATTGAGGTGCTGCACCTGCGGGTTGCTCTTCAGCCCATCGTAATCCTGCACGACCTCGTGCCAGACCCCGGCCTCGGTCAGCTTGGCCACCGCCTCTTCGGTGCTCAGCGCCGCCATGCCCTCGCTCACCATGCGGGAGATCTCGCCGCGCTTGGAAAAGCCTTCGTCGGCGGAGAGCTCTGCCAGTTGCGGCAGGCCGAGCGCACCCGACAGCTGCGGCGGCGTCGACATGGAGATCATCACGTGGCCATCTTTGGTGGCGTAGATGCCGTAGGGCGCGGGGCTGAACCATGTGGCCATACCGTCCGAGCCGCGCGGCCCGGCGCGATCCGCGCCATTCATCCATGCGGTGATCGACTCGCCCTGCAGATCCATCGCGGCCTGCAGCATGTTCACCTCGACGCGGCGGGCGGTGCCGGTGCGCTCGCGCTCGAAGAGCGCCGCGACGATGCCTGCGACCGTCAGCGCGGCCGCGTGGTGGTCGATCGGCACCGAGCCGACCGCGACAGGGCCGCTTTCCATGCTGCCGGTATGCGCGGCGAGCCCGGCCATGGCCTGCAGCAGCACGTCCTGCCCCGGGCGCTTGGCATAGGGGCCATCGGCGCCGTAGCCGGTGGTTGTGGCGTAGATGATGCGCGGGTTCACCTTGCGCATCTCAGCCTCCGACAGGCCCAGCTTGTCGAGCGTGCCGGGGCGGAAGTTTTCCATCACCACATCGGCGGTCTCGATCAGCCGCTTCACCGCCGCGATGCCCTCGGGCGACTTGAGGTCCACGGCGATCGACCGCTTGTTGCGGCCAGTGGTGATATGGTTGACCGACGTGTCATCGACAAAGCGGTTGGCCACCGCCCAATTGCGCTGGAAGGCGCCATTCAGCGGCTCGACCGTAATGACATCGGCACCGATGTCGCCAAGGTGCTGCGCGGCCGCCGGGCCGGACAGGAAGTGGTTGAAGCTCAGTACTCGGATGCCATCAAGCGCGCCCATGTCGGTCCCTCTGGTTGTTTCGAGAGAGACCCTAGGTCAGATGCGGAGGCCTGAGAATATATCTGACTATGATAACTCAGCCGCCGAAAATTCGAAAAACGAATAGACTGGGGAGAGGCGAGTGATGCGCTTGCTGTTGCCTTGTCAGAAACGCGAACAGGCCCATGCCGAGAACGTTCCCGGTGGGTCTATCAGGCCTTTAAGTGCTGATTTGTCAGGAGAGGGGAGCAGCGGCGATCCCAGGGAGGAGGAGAGGGATCGCCGCCAATTTCCGGAGCTCAGGGAGGAGGAGAGAGCCCCAGGAAACCCGTTGACGCATCGCTGCGTCGTGTCTTGAAGTTAGCCAATGCTGCAGCGCCGCACAATGGTCAGCTTTGCAGACCTGTCTTGCCGTGACGTCATAGCAACAGGCGCGCGATGCCTCTGCTCAAAAGGTGAGCAATAGAGGGCATCTGCTGTTTCTGGAATGAGGGAAGTTTGCGAACTGAGTGCACGACCCGAAACATTTGCTCATACATTGAGCAAATGCGCCGAGCGACCCACAGAATGATCGGCCCGGTACAAAATTTTCTATGCGCCGGTTGCGCGCTGGTAAACGATGCTTAGCTGAAGGGGTATCCGGCCGCCCCAAACCCTCCCGAAGGGGCGACCGGATCGTTGCAGATGGCTACTCCTCCCAAAGCGCCATCATGCTGGTCGATCTGCTGAGCGCCTTGCGCCAGTGGGTCGACCGGAATGTCGTGTCGTGAACACAACACATGAAGAATTGGTGACTGTCCAGTGATTTCTCACCGGCAGACGTTGCGTCACAGCCTCCATTTTAGGCAAGCGGCTGACTGTGAAGGCACCCCGCGCACGCATAAGGAGAGCGCACGTCGCATCCAGCAGCCCGACCGACGCTCACAAAAGCCGGCATTCCCTTTGACTGCAGGGGTTTGAAAGCTCCGCGCCGGGGCCTATACCATGGGCAAGCCGCGATCAGCGCGCCCTACCCCAAAAGCCCTGCGAGGAGCCCGGACCATGCCCAATCCCACCGCCGCCATGCTGGTCATCGGAGATGAAATCCTCGCCGGTCGCACGCGCGATTCGAACATGCACTATCTGGCGCAGGAGCTGACGAAGCACGGCATCGACCTGCGCGAGGCGCGGATGGTGGCGGACGAACATGATGCCATCGTCGCGGCGGTGACCGCGCTCAAAGACGCCCATGATCACCTCTTCACCTCGGGCGGGATCGGCCCGACCCATGACGACATCACCGCCGACGCGGTAGCAGGCGCCTTTGGCGCGTCGATCGGCGTGCGGCAGGACGCTTATGACCTGCTGGCCGCGCATTACGAGCGGTCGGGACGCGAGTTCAACGAGGCGCGCCAGCGTATGGCACGCATCCCCGAGGGCGCGACGCTGATCGACAACCCGGTCTCCATCGCGCCCGGCTTCACCCTTGGCAATGTGCATGTGATGGCCGGTGTGCCGTCGGTGTTCGAGGCGATGGTGGCCTCGGTGCTGCCAAAGCTGACCGGCGGCGCGCCGCTGCTCTCGCAATCCCTGCGGATCGAACGCGGCGAAGGCGAGATTGCCGGACCGCTGGCGCAGCTCGCGGCGGATTTCCCCGATCTGTCGATCGGATCCTACCCATTCCAGAAAGATGGGATTTACGGCGCGAACATCGTCATCCGCGGCGCCGAGGGCGCGCGGGTCGATGCGGCAATGACGCGCCTCGCCGCGCTCTTTCCCGCAAGCTGACCGGGCCGATTGCCCTCGCCCGCCACAGCCGCCATAGATGATGGCAAGGATGTAACCCGTACCGGCCGCGCCGCCGGCAGAGTGCCAAGATGACGCCAGACCTTCCAAGCCTCTACGCCACGATCGACACCACTTGGCCCGCCGCCTCAAAGGTGGCCGCGGGTCCGTGGCTGCTGCGACAGGGCGCGGGCGGCGGCAAGCGGGTGTCGTGCATCACCGCCGAGGATGGCTGGAGCCCCGACGATCTGCAGGCCGCCGAACAGGCGCAGCGCATGATGCAACAGCAGCCGCTCTTCATGATCCGCGCCGGAGAGACGGCGCTGGACGTGGCGCTCGACTCCCGCGGCTATGAGCTGATCGACGAGGTCAACCTCTGGGCCTGCCCGATTGCCCGGCTGACGCAGACGCCGCCGCACCGGATGAGCGCCTTCTCGCTCTGGGAGCCGCTGGCGGTGATGCGCGAGATCTGGGCCAAAGGCGGCATCGGCCCGGCGCGCGTCGGGGTGATGGAACGCGCCGAATGCCCCAAGACGGCGCTCTTCGGGCGCGTCTCCGACAAGCCTGCCGGGGCGGGCTATTGCGGCATCCACGACGGCATCGCCATGGTGCACGCGCTGGAGGTTCTGGGCGCGCACCGCGGCAAGGGCGTTGGCAAGGCCATGATGCGCCGCGCCGCGATCTGGGCCGAGGACCGGGGCGCGAAATGGATGTCGGTGGTCTGCCTGCGCGACAACGAAGCGGCCAATGGCCTCTATGCTTCCCTCGGGATGGTGCTTGTGGGACAGTACCACTACCGCATCAAACCCGGGACATGAGCGCATGACCAAGGACAGACCCACCGCCCTCGATCTGCCGATGGTCGACCCGCTTCCAGAGCGCACCCAGAAGTATTTCGACGTCTGCGAGGACAAGCTTGGGATGGTGCCCAACGTCCTGAAAGCCCATGCCTTCGACATCGCCAAGCTCGACGCCTTCACCGGGCTCTACAACGAGTTGATGCTGGCGGACTCGGGCCTGTCCAAGCTGGAACGCGAGATGATCGCCGTGGTGGTCTCGTCGATCAACCGCTGCTTCTACTGCCTGACCGCCCATGGCGCCGCCGTCCGCGACTTGTCGGGGGATCCGCAACTTGGCGAGATGCTGGTGATGAACTGGCGTGTCGCCGACCTGCCGCACCGCCAGCGCGCGATGCTGAGCTTTGCCGAGAAGATGACCAAGGCCAGCGCCGAGATCGCCGAATATGACCGCGAAGCCCTGCGCGACGCGGGGTTCTCTGAGCGCGACATCTGGGACATTGCCAATGTGGCGGGCTTTTTCAACATGACCAACCGGGTGGCCAGCGCCACCGATATGCGGCCGAATGACGACTACCACACGCAGGCGCGCTAAGCGCCTTCTCCCTGCCCTCGCGCTGTCGCTTCTCTGTGCAGCGCCAGTTGCGGCGCTCGACCTTTCGCTGCCCGCAACCGCCCGGCTGGCGGAAGAGCGCATCACCGATCCCGGCAGCTACGCCGTGCCGATCGCGCCGTGGACCGAGATGGAAGGGCTGCCCACCACCACCATTGAGGGCCGCGTGCAGCGACAGGCGTGGCGGCTCGACGCCTCGGGGCTCACGGTCCTGCAGATCATCGACCCGCTGCGCGCGCAGTTCGTCGATGCGGGCTGGGACATCTTGCTCGACTGCGAAGCGCACAGCTGCGGCGGCTTTGACTTCCGCTTCGCCACCGAGGTGATGCGCGCGCCGGCGATGTATGTCGACCTCACCGCCTACCGTTTTCTCTCGGCGCGCGGACCCGGCGGAGAGGTTCTCACCGTTCTTGCCAGCCGCAGCCCTGCGGCGGGTTTCCTGCAGGTGGTCCGCGTCACGCCAATTACGCCCGCGACCGTCGCGCCTGAAGTGCCCGGAGCCTCCGAGGCCGAAAGCAGCGAAGACGCCAACGCAGCGCCCGTGGTTGCCAGCGCCGAGCGCGACCTGATCGACACCCTGCAAGAGAACGGCCATGCCATCCTGCGCGATCTCGCCTTCGCGTCCGGCGCCGATGAACTCGGAGAGGGGCCGATCGACTCGCTCGACCGGCTGGCCAGCTTCCTGCGCGAGGATCCCGCGCGGCGCGTGCTCTTCGTGGGGCACACCGATGCGACGGGTTCGGCTGAGGCCAATGTGGCGATCTCGCGCAAGCGGGCCGACGCCGCGCGCAGCTATCTGCGGCAGCGCCACGATATCCCGGCGGCACAGATGGAGGCCGATGGCGCGGGCTATCTCGCGCCTGTGGCAAGCAATCTTGTCGAGAAAGGCCGGAAAGAGAACCGCCGTGTCGAGGTCGTGCTGCTGCCAGCGGTGGAGTGACCACCGACTGATCTCAGCTTTGACGCCTCAGGGGACCAGATCGCCGATCCGTCCCGAGATCGGAGCGCCCTGCTCGCGCAGCACCGTGTCGAGATAGGCCTCGAACTGCATCGCAAGCTCGCGCGCCGGGCCGCCCACTTCGGTGCGCGAGACGACCACGCGCCGTTCGGTGTCGTAGTCGGGCAGCACGCGGGTCAGGCGCCCTACCCCCAGATCCCGCGCCACCACGAAATCCGGCAGGCAAGCGATGCCCAGACCGGCAAGGCAAGCCTCAAGCACGGTGCGGGTGTCGGAAAGCTCGATCCGCCGCTCGGTGGTCACCGGGGTGTCCGCGCCGCGCCGGTCGGTCAGCGTCCAGATCACGCTCTCCTGCTCGGACGGCAGGTGCAGCAACCGATGCGAGGCCAGATCGCTGGCGCTGTTGGGGCGGCCCTGCGTCGCGAGATAGAGCGAGGAGGCCACCACCACATGGGTGCTCACTGCCAGCGGGCGCCCGTCCATCACGTCGCCTGTCTCGGTCGAGATGGACATATCGCAGCCCTCGGTCCCGGCGGGCTCGAACACCACCGACCCATCGGGATGCGACGCCAGAAAGCGACCGAGCCGCGGCAGGATCATATGCTCGACCAGTTCCGCCGGCGCGGCGATGCGCAGCGCGGCCTCTTGCGGCTCTGCAAGCGCGCGCGCACAGGTGTCGGCCCAGTCGGCCTCGGCCAGCAGTTGCCGGGTCCAGCGGTAGTAGTGATTGCCTTCGGTGGTCGGGCGGACCTGCCGGGTGGTGCGTTCAAAGAGCTTCAGGCCAAGCCGCCGTTCCAGCGCAGCAACATTCTTTGAGACCGCCGCTTTCGACATTCCGAGTGCTTCTGCCGCAGCGGTGAACCCGCCGTGATCCATCACATGTGTGAACGCACGCAACTCGGCAAACTTGTCCATTCCGACTCTCCAAAGACCTTACTGGGTAGTGCCCCGCCGCGGCTTATGTAGTCCATTAGACAGTTTTTCAACATTGTTAATTACACTGTTACTGACAATGTCATGGACTTTCCTCAAATGTGCCGTAATCTCAGCCACATGACCCCAAAACCTTTCCGCCATCGCACCAAAGAGGAAAAGAGTGCCGCCACGCGCGCCCGGCTGATTACCGCCGCCCGGCGCCTATTTGATAAGCATGGCTACCACAATGTCTCGGTTACCGAGATCGCCCGCGCCGCCGGTGTCACGCACGGGATGATTCACGTCTACTTTCATTCCAAGGCCGGGCTGCTCTATGCGCTCATTCAAGACAACAATGCGGCGCAAATCGACAGGCTGTCGGGATCTTTGCAGGCCTTTACGACGTTTGAGGAAAAGCTGCGCCATATCGTGACCGTCTTCGCCGAAGATGATCTGTCCGACCCGCAACTGATGGCCGTGATGCAGGCTTATTTCTGGCAATGGCCCGCAGAGACCGAAGCCGAGAATCGACAGCAGCTGCGGCAGGCGCTTGCGCCGCTTTGGCAGGCGCTGCGCGATGAGCCCCGCTTTGCGCACCGCAGCGACACGGAAATCGACGATGCGGTCGAGGCATTCTACGGTATCTACAGCCACGGTCTGCGCCCGGCGGTCTACACCGGGGCCAGCGCGGCAGACTGCGCTGACCGGATTGTTTCCCGCAGCATGATGCTCTTTGCTGGATTGTCTCAGCCCGCGAGCGGCGTGGGCACCATCGCAGCCGCCATCTAGAAGGCACCCTGCCCCCAGACAAAAAAACACCCCGGTCGCGCCGGGGTGCAGGTTGGCTTGGATCGAACAGCCTGAGGAAAAACGTTTACCAGGCCTGCGGGCCCTTGTCGGCGAAGGCATGGACGAGGAAGTCGATGAAGGCGCGGACCTTCGGTTGGGTGAAACGGCCCGGCGGATAAACCGCATAGATGCCCTGCGTCTCGACCGGCAGATCCGGGATCGCATCTTCGACAAGCCCCTGCTTCATCGCATCGGCGTAAAGATACGACGGCAGATAGGCGATCCCGAGACCCGCGATACAAGCGTTGAGCAGCGACTGCCCATCGTTGACCGAAAGCCAGCCAGCGGTGCGCACCTGACGCTTTTCGCCCGACGGCGCGGTCACCTTCCAGACGTTGCCCGACGACTGGTTGGAATAATGCAGCAGCTTGTGCTCGTTGAGATCGTCGATCCGCATCGGACGCCCGAACTTCTGGAAGTACGACGGCGAGGCGATCATCCGCTTGGTGGTATCGGTGAGCTTGCGGGCGCGCAGCGTGCTGTCTTCCAACTCGCCGATGCGCACAGCCATGTCGAAGCCTTCCGAGATCAATTCGACGTAGCGGTTGTTGAGCACCATGTTGACGGTGATGTCGGGAAATTCGGCAAGGAACTCGCCCAGAACCGGGCTCAGATGGTTCACTCCGAAATCCGTCGCAACCGAGATGCGCAGCAGTCCCGAAGGGGCCGATTGCATGGAAGTGACCAGCGCGTCGGCTTCGCCTGCGTCGTTCAGCACACGGCGGGCGCGGTCGTAATAGGCAAGCCCGATCTCGGTCGGCGAGACGCGGCGCGTCGTGCGGTTGAGCAGGCGCGCACCCAGCCGGGCCTCCAGCGAGGAGACATGTTTCGAGACGGCCGACTTCGAGATCCCCATCTTCTTTGCCGCGTCTGTGAACCCTCCTTGGTCCACGACCATGGCAAAGGCCTCCATTTCGGTCAGTCGATCCATACCCATACCCTCACAATCGCTCGTCTGATATCGGTATCGTCCCGGAATGGGGCAGGACTTGGACGGAGCGGAGACAATATCGGGGTTTCAATGGGCACTGTGCTTGAGCGCGAAACCCGAAGGTAAAATGTGCTGAAGAACTGTTTCCGCCCTTCAAACGACCCTGCCTGCCTCAGACCTCCGTCCGCCTTTGCCGCCGCCCTATGGTCACAATTAGGGCCCTGCCCGCCTTTCAGACCCCGAGCCAGACCGCACCTAGTGCACCGCCCGCGCACGCCCGGCGAGCCAGCGTTCATACTCGCGCTGCGCGCTTTCCAGCGTCTCGACGTTGAGCGTGCGGGTGGTGAAGGCGCGTGACAGCGCCTTGACCCGCTTGTTCAGGGCCGGCCCCATGTCCTCGCCCTCGACCCCAAGCTTGTCATAGAGCGACAGCAGCCGGTTCTGAACGGTGCGCAGCGACATGCCGCGGCGCTCGGCGATCAGCTTGTCCTGCAGCCCAAGCGCAAGATCGAGCAGCACCGCATATTCGCTTTCGTCCAGCGCATTGCGCGGCGAGGCGGTGCGACGCTGCAGCCGGTGCACCTCGCGGTCGACCATGATCTGCCCCTCCATCAGCACCGCGCGCAGCGCCAGTTTCAGACGCTCGCGGGTGGCGGTCTTCAGCACGTAGCCATAGGCGCTGTCCTCGGGCACGATGCGCGAGATGCCCCGAAGATAGGCCTCGTCGGAGTAATTGGACCAGAACAGAATGCGCGTGCCGGGGCGCTCGGCCCAGATCGCGCGGGCAGCTTCGATGCCGTTGCGCCCGTCCATCTGCAGATCCATCACCACCGCCTCGATGCGGCCGTCACGGGCCTCGGCCTCGCCAGCGGCACCATCGGAGGCATGCAGCATCTCGGTCACCTCGGGCAGAGCCTCGGCAAGCGCGTCCTGCAGATAGGAGGCGTGAAACTGGTCGTCCTCGACAAGCAAGACTTTCATTCTTCGTTCTCCGGAAGGGTGACGGTCACGCGGGTGCCGCGATCGGCCACAATTTCAAGATCGGCGCCAATCAGCTGGGCGCGGGTACGTAAATGAGAGAGCCCGGACCGGCGGCCGACCTCGGGGCCGATGCCCCTGCCGTCGTCGCTGATCGTGACGCGCAGGCGCCGGGCGGGTTCGGAACTCACCGAGACGAGGATGCGGCGCGCGCCCGAATGACGCGCGGCGTTGTTGATCGCCTCTTGTGTGATGCGAAAGAGCGCGGTGCGCGCAGTCGAGCCAAGCCGGTCCGGCGCGCCATCGGTCTCATCCTCGACGTCCACTTCCACCGGCTCGGCACCCACCGCGCGCTCCAGATGGACGCGCACCGCATGGGCGTAACCAAAAAGATCGAGCAGCGTCGGCACGGCGGTGTCGATGAGCGCGCGCAGATCGTCGATCGTGTCGGTGACGCGCTCGGCAAGCAGATCGCGGTCCAGCGGCGCATCCCCGGTCAGATCCCGCAGGATCCGCGTCAGGTCGGCGAGCGTCTGGTCATGCAGATCCATGCCGATGCGCTGGCGCTCCTGCTCGAGGGTTTGGGTCAGTTCCAGAGCCCCCTGCCGCAGCCCCTCGGCCTCGTCCCGCGCGGCAGCACGGAAATGCGCCGCCTGCTGCGCCTTGCGCGCCGCATGCAGCGCGTGGAACCACGGGGCGAGCAGATTGCCGAGGTGCTGAAGCCGCGCGGCGTCACCCTTGTCGTAAAAGCCTTCGGTCTCATGCGAGATGTTGAGCGTGCCGGTCACCTTCCCCATGACCCGCAGCGGCACATTGATCCGCGCGCGCAGGCGATGGTTGAGGATCGGCTCGCAACAGGCGCCGGGGAACGTATAGCGCGGGTCCTCCATGGCATTGGCACTGATCATCAGCTCGCAACGGCCCTGCAGCAGATCGCGTACCGGCGAGTAATGCACCCTCGTGCGGCGGTGCGACCAGCGGGTCTCGATCCCCGCCTCATAGCTGACCACCCAGCCGGGGCTGTCGTGCAGGCAGATGTCGGCATGGGTGAAGGGGATCACCTCGGCGATAAGCGGCGCGATCGCCGCAAGCGCGGCGCTTATCTCGACCTCTTCGGACAGCCGCGCGCTGATCGCGTCGAACACGGTCTGTCTGCCAAGCCCAGCGGCGGCCTGCGCTACGGGCGCAGACCTGCCTTGCGCGGCACGGGCCGCTTGCGGTGAATTCATGATGCCTCCCCACGCGCCTCCTCTTGCGCGTCTCCGCAAGATGGCGCGTTACGCTGCAGAAGAAAACACCTTTTCCCGCAGAGATCTTGCGGCTTTCCGCAAGCGATCTGCGGGCCGCACACTTTACGGGCAGCTGCCGCAGGGGCAGCATGGGCGTGCCCGTGGAGGACGGGCGACCAGTGAGCGCCCGCAAAGGGCGATGGGAGGGAGAATGACCAAGTTCCAATTCGGAACCCGGATGCTGCTCGGCGCGGCGGGGCTTGCCATGGTGGCAGGCGGCGCAATGGCCGACACGTCCGGCAAGCGCATCGCGCTGTCGAACAATTACGCGGGCAACTCGTGGCGTCAGGCGATGCTGCAGACCTTTCAGGAGGTCGGCTCCAAGGCTGTCGAGGAAGGAGTTGTCGCTGCGGCGGACGCCTATACCACCTCTGAGAACCAAGCGACCGAACAGGCCGCGCAGATCCAGAACATGATCCTGCAGGGCTATGACGCGATCATCCTCAACGCCGCCTCGCCGACCGCGCTGAACGGAGCCGTGGAAGAGGCCTGCAACGCGGGTGTCACCGTGGTCAGCTTTGACGGCATCGTCACCGCGCCCTGCGCGTGGCGGATCGCGGTGGACTTCAAGGCGATGGGCAAGGAGCAGGTCGAGTATCTCGCGCAGCGTCTGCCCGAAGGCGGCAACCTGCTGGAGATCCGCGGCCTTGCCGGGGTTTTCGTGGATGACGAGATCCATGCGGGCATCGAGGAAGGCGTCAGCGAGAACAGCCAGTTCGAGATCGTCGGTTCGGTGCATGGCGACTGGGCACAGGACGTGGCGCAAAAGGCCGTGGCGGGCGTGCTGCCCTCGCTGCCCGATGTCGTGGGCGTGGTGACGCAGGGCGGCGACGGGTACGGCGCGGCGCAGGCGTTCAAGGCCGCGGGCCGCGACACGCCGCTGATCGTACTTGGCAACCGTCAGGACGAGATGCAGTGGTGGGCCGAGCAACGCGATGCCAACGGCTATGAGACCATGTCGCTGTCGATCGCGCCGGGCGTGGCTTCGCTGGCCTTCTGGGTGGCGCAGCAGGTGCTGGACGGTGCCGAGGTGCCCAAGGATCTGACCGTGCCCTTCCTGAAGGTGACGCAGGACACGCTCGACGAAGCGCTCGAGACCACGCCCGAAGGTTCGGTGGCCAACACGGTCTACACGCTCGACGACGCCAAGTCCGTCATCGCAGGGGCCATGTAACCCCCGATGAGTACCGCAGCCCAAGCGGCTGCGCCGATCGTCGCCCTGACCGATGCCGCCAAGCATTTCGGTCCGGTCAGGGCGCTCGACGGCGTGAGCCTGTCCATCTCTCCGGGAGACTGCCTTGGCCTTGTCGGCCACAATGGCGCCGGGAAATCCACGCTCGTCAACGTGGTCAATGGCGGGCTCGCGCCCTCCTCGGGCACCGTCACCTTTCCCGCCTCGGGAGCGGCAAACGCGCTGACCGCCGGGGTGCGTTCGGTGTTTCAGGAACTTTCGCTCTGCCCGAACCTGACGGTGGCAGAGAACCTCCGCATTTCGCATTCCGCGCTTCGCGGGCTGAACTGGCGCCCCCCTGCGCGCGCCGAGATCCGCGCCGCGCTGGATAAGGTTTTTCCCGGCCATGGCATCGACGCCGACGCGCCGGTCGACACGCTGACCATCGCCGAGCGGCAGATGGTCGAGATCGCCATCGGCTTTGCCCCGCGCGGCACCGAAGCGCGGCTGGTCATCCTCGACGAGCCCACCTCGTCGCTCGACGCGGGCATCGCCGAGCAGTTGCTCACCCACATCAAGACCTTCTGCGCGCAAGGCGGCGCGGTGATCTTCATCTCTCACATGCTGGGCGAGATTTTCGAGGTTGCGACCCGCATCCTCGTGATGAAGGACGGCAAGGTCGTCGCCGAGAAGCCCGCCGGAGGCTTCACCCGTCAGGGGCTGGTGGACGCCATGGGCCATGTGGCCGCCGAGGGCACGGCGGCGCAGGCGGCGCGGGTGCAGGGCGCGGAAGTCGTGCACACGCCCGAAGGGCTCTGCGCGCGCGAAGGAGAGATCGTCGGCCTCTCGGGGCTCGCGGGCCATGGGCAGGCCGAGGCGCTGGCCCGGCTCTACCTTGGGGCCACCTCCTCGTGGCGCAGCCCGCGCGAGGCGGGGATGGTCTTTGTCGCCGGGGATCGGGGCCGGGATGGCGTGCTGCCGCTCTGGTCGATCCTGCGCAACGCGTCGATCTCGATCCTGCCGCAGATCGCCAAACGCGGCATGGTCGACCGCCCCCGCGAGGCCGAGATCATCGCCGAGTGGAAAAAACGCATCGGCATCCGCACCGATGACGTGACCAACCCCATTCTGTCGCTCTCGGGCGGCAACCAGCAAAAGGTGCTCTTTGCCCGCGCGCTGGCGTCCTCCGCCCCGGTGGTGGTGATGGACGATCCCATGCGCGGCGTCGACGTGGGCACCAAACAGGACGTCTACGCCATGATCCGCGCCGAGGCCGCCAAGGGCCGCACCTTCCTTTGGTATTCGACCGAAACCGAGGAGGTCTGCCAATGCGACCGCGTCTTCGTGTTCCGCAACGGCGAGATCTCTGCCGAATTGACCGGCGACGAGATCACCGAGGAACGTATCCTCGAAGCCTCTTTCGAGATGGAAGGGGCGTGACGTGAAGCTTTTTGCGAAATACCGGATCCTGCTGCCTGTGGTCTCGCTGGCGGTGCTGCTGGCGGCGACCTTCTACATGCAGCCGCGGGCGATGAGCTATTTCGGGCTCAACCTGCTCTTCAACCTCGCGGTGCCCATCGCGCTGGCGACCATCGCGCAGATGATGATCATCATGGTCAATGACATCGACCTGTCGCTTGGTGCCTTCGTGTCGCTGGTGGCCTGCGTGACCGCGACCTTCCTCAATGACAGCCCCATGCTGGGTGTTCTGATCCTGCTGGCGCTGGTGCTGAGCTACGCCGCGCTTGGCGCGGTGATCCACGCGCTCGACCTGCCCGCCATCGTGGTGACTTTGGGCATGTCCTTCGTCTGGGGCGGGCTGGCTCTGTTCATCCTCCCCTCGCCCGGTGGCGCGAGCCCCGGCTGGCTGCGCACGCTGATGACCGTCAAGCCGCCCTATGTGCCCATGGCGGTCTGCGCCTCGGTGCTCATCGCGGCGGTGACGCATGTGCTGATCATCCGCTCGGGCATCGGCACGGTGCTGCGCGGGGTCGGCGGCAACGCCCGCTCGGTGCAGCGCGCGGGCTGGCCGGTGGTGCGGCTGAAGGCGCTGGCTTACGGGCTGGCGGGGCTCTTCGGGGTGTTTGCCGGGATGGCCTTGGTCGGGCTGACCACCTCGGCCGACGCCAATATCGCGCTGCGCTACACGCTGCTGAGCATCGCGGGGGTGATCCTCGGCGGCGGCGAGTTCACCGGCGGCAAGGTCAGCCCGGTGGGCGCGGTCATCGGCGCGCTCACCCTGACCCTCGCCGCGTCTTTCCTGAGCTTCTTGCGGCTCTCGCCCGATTGGCAGATCGGCGCGCAGGGGGCGATCCTGATCCTTGTCCTGACGGCGCGGCTGCTCTTCACCCGCCGCGACGCGCAGGCTTGAGGAGGCGCGCATGAAACTCATCTCGAAACCCTGGATCTGGTCCTGGGTCGCCGCCGCCGCCGCCTTCGCGCTGACCGTCGTGCTGACCGAGGGGCGCGGCGCCGGAGAACTGGCCTATGCCGCGCTCAGCTTCGGGGCCTTCGCCGCCATCGTCGGCCTCGGGCAGATGCTGGTGATCACGCTGGGGCCGGGCAATGTGGACCTGTCGATCCCGGCCACGATGACGCTCTCGGGCACGCTGGCGCTAAAGGCCATGGGCTCGGATCCGGGCACGGCGTGGATGGGGCTTGGCGTGGCGATCCTCGTGGGCTTCGGCACAGGTCTGGCCAATTTCGCGCTGATCTACCTGCTGCGGCTGCCGCCCATTATTGCCACGCTGGCCGCCTCGCTGGTCTATCAGTCGCTGGCGATCTGGTCGAACCGCGGGTTGCGGATCAAGCCGCCCGCCGGGCTCGCCGACTTCGCCACCGGGCGCACCATGGGCATTCCCAATGTGGCTCTGGTCGGGCTCGGCCTGTCGCTGCTGATTTGGGTGCTGCTTGAACGCTCGGTCTGGGGCCGCTGGCTGCTGGCCTCGGGACAGAACCTGCGCGCCGCGCGGCTCGCCGGGGTGCCGGTGGAGGCGGTGCGCGCCGCGACCTATGTGGCCGTCACCGTCTTTGCCGCCATCGCGGGCTACCTGCTGGCCAGCTTCTCGGGCGGCGCGGCGCTCAACATGGGGGCGGAATACCTGCTAATGTCGATCGCCGTGGTGGTCATCGGCGGAACCTCCATCGCCGGGGGCTTTTCCAATGTGCCGGGCGTCTGGGGCGCCTCGCTCTTCATGTTCCTCGTCGTCTCCATGCTCAACTCTTACGGCGCCGGCGCCGGGGTGCGCATGGTGCTGACCGGTCTCATCATCATCGGCATCGTGATTGCCGCCAGCACGAGGAGGGTCCAGCGATGATCCGCACGCCCGAACATCTGGAAATCCTTGACGCGCGCTTTCGCCGCCTCGTCCATCCGATGGGCAAGCTCGAACGGCTCTGCACCGGTTTCACATGGACCGAGGGGCCGGTCTGGTTCGGCGACCGGAACGCGTTGATCTTCTCCGAGATCCCCTCGCAGACGCTGTACCAATGGACCGAAGGGCCCAGCGGCGGGCTCAGCACCTTCCGCGCGCAGAGCCAGTTCAACAATGGCAACACCCGCGATCCTTTGGGCCGGCTCGTGGGCTGCCGCCATGGCACGCGCGACGTGGTGCGCACCGAGCACGACGGATCGCTGACCGTGCTGGCCTCCGAGCACGCGGGCAAACGGCTCAACTCCCCCAATGACGTGGTGGTCAGTTCTGATGGCGCCGTGTGGTTCACCGACCCGACCTACGGCATCATTTCGAATTTCGAGGGCAACCGCGCAGAGCCCGAGCAAACCGCCCGCCATGTCTTCCGCATCCCGCCCGAGGGCGGCGCGCCGGTGCCGGTGATCTCGGACTTCGCGCAGCCCAATGGCCTGTGCTTCTCGCCGGACGAGAGCCTCCTTTACGTGGCCGAAAGCGGCTCGAGCCATGACGACAGCGTGCCCTCGGTGATCCGCAAATACGCGGTGGAGGGCGCTGCGCTCACGCCGCTCGGCGATTTCGCCACGCTCGACTGCGGCCTGCCCGACGGGATGCGCTGCGACATCGAGGGCAACCTCTGGTCCTCGGCGGGGGACGGCGTGCATTGCTTCGCGCCGGACGGCACGCTGCTGGGCAAGATCCTCGTGCCCGAGGTGGTCGCCAATCTCTGCTTCGGCGGGCCCGACGGCCAGCGCATGTACATCACCGCGACAAGCTCGGTCTACCGCGTCTTCGTCGACGTGAAAGGCGCCGAGCCCTGGACCCGCAGCACCCGCGCCTGACCCGACTTTCATTGTTCCTCAAATACGCCCGCCGGAGGCGATCCCCCGCCTCCGGTTCCCCCGCCGCCTTCAAAAACCCGTGTCAGGAAAACCCGGAACAGCGGGCGGGTGAATCGCGCCGGATTTGCCGGAGGCTGTCAATCGGCAGCGAACTTTGACCCCCTATCGGCGTCCAATAATGACCCCCTCGTTTGGCACAGCTTGCCCGGGGCGGCGTAGCCCCCAAGTCGCGCAGCCGGCTCGGGCAAGCTGATCAGGCGCGTGTCTTAAAGCGCCAGCTCTCGATGCCGGTTTCGATGATGCGAGCAAGCCGCAGGCGCGGTGGGTGAGGCGATCCAGAAGCGCGGTCGTCATCTTTGCATCGCTGAAGGTGAGCCTTGTCGCGCCATTGGTCCGAGTGACATTGGCGAACGGGCCATTCACCGAAGTCCAGATTGGTGGTGACGATGATCGAGGTGCGTTCGTAGAGGCGACTGATCAGGTGGAACAGCGGTTGCCCGCCTGTCTGGGCGAATGGCAGGTAGCCAAGCTCGTCGAGGAGTGAGCCATCGCGTCGCCATGCGTTCGAGACCGATGGCGAACAAGTCCATCCGGCAGAGGAGATCGGCGATGCGTCCTTGCCTGTCGTCGCGTGCCTCGGCATCGAGCTTGTTCACCAGGTCGACGACGTTGAAGAAGCGGCCCCTCTTGCCGCTGCGGATGCAGGCCCGGGCAATCCCGACAGCCAGATGCGACTTGCGGGTCCCGGTGCCAGCCCTCTCGGGACATTGCTCCGCAATGCCCGGCCGGGCAGTGGATGAGCACGACGTTGCGCTGCTGCTCGAGGAACTCCGCGCTGACGAGGTCGCGCACCAGCGTCTCATTGACCGGGCCGTCCATCGGGCTCGAACCGATGGCGCCTCGATGAACGGCCCTCGAAGTCGAACTCGTTGACTTCCTTGGCAAGTGGCAGCTTCGCGATGGTCATCTGGTATTTGATCGAGCGTGCGTTCGCCATTGTGCTTGAACCAATGGCGCACACATGGCTCACTCTCGTTGATCTCGGCATGCAGAAGGTCGCCCACGATCTGCTGAGGTTCGTGTTGGCGCTTCACCCCGGTCGCGATGATCTCGTCATATGCCGCCCTCATTCCGTAGAGCTTGAGCTGGCTCGTCGGGCCGCAGGCACGCCTCTGGCGTGACGCGTCCAAAACCTTGATCTTTCCATGATCTCGTCTCCTGAGGCTGTCGTAGCGGGTGCAATCGGCAACCGGCTGGCAGCGTAGGCGTCGTGCCAGAGGCGCGCCTGCGGCGTGACGCGTCCGGCGTGGTGATTGTCAGGGGTGGCGCGGGTTCCCGACGGCGCGCCAGAATGTTGAGAACAACGGCGGAGGAATGCACGCCTTCCTCGAGCGCTTCAGCGCACGCTGCTTCGACAGCATCCAGCCCATCCGTCAGAACCGCGCTGAGAACATCCACCATCTGCCGATCGCCATTGGGTGCTCTCCCCAGCTTGCGTTGGACCCGCCGCATAGCAGGTGGCAGCTCCCACTCCTTGAAGGGGGCACCATTCCGCAGGGCACCGGGCTTCCGTGCGAGCACGGGGATGTAGTGCAGCGGGTCGTAGACATCTTTGCCGCGTCCGAAGACGCGCGCATGCTCACCCACGAGCTTTCCATCCTGCCAGAGCTCGACGCGTTCAGCATAGGCGCGGATCTCGACGGGACGGCCGACGGCATGAGCCTCGACCGAGTAGCGGTTGTTGTCGAACCAGACGAGGCAGGTCTTCGAGACCGAGGCCGGCACCGCATGGTATCCGTCGAAGGGGCCAGCATAGGGCACAAGGCTTGGGCGCTCAGCCTCGAAGACGTCCCAGGTCGATCGCTCGCGCAGCTCGGGGTGCGGGTGGGACTTGGCCCAGGCCAAGCAGCGATCTCGCAGCCAAGCATTCAGTTCGGCAAGGCTTTTGAAGCGCGGTCGCGGCACGAAGAAGCGCCGACGCACCACACCGACCTGGTTCTCGACCTGGCCTTTCTCCCATCCCGATGCAGGCGTGCAGGCCACCGGATCGACAAGATAGTGCCCGCACATCTGCTGGAAGCGGCGATTGTAGGCACGCTCCCGGCCAACGAAGATCGTCTCCACCGCTGTCTTCATATTGTCATAGATGCCCCGCGCACAGGCGCCACCGAAGAACGCAAATGCCCGGTCGTGTGCGTCGAAGACCATCTCTTGCGTCTCGCGTGGATAGGCCCTGACGAAGAGCATTCGACTATGGCACAGCCGGACATGAGCGACCTTCACCGTCATGGTCACACCATCGATCAGGACGATCTGTTCGTCGGGGAAACGCGCCACCGGCGCCTTTCCTGATCCTCCTCACCTCCAGTCGAACTGGTAGGCTTCTCCAGGCGCGAAGGTCAGCGGCACATAGGCCGAGGCTGATGCCTCGCGTTCCGACTTCGCCCACGCCGCAGCATAGCGCCGCACCGCATCGTATCCGCCTGCGTAGCCGAGGACCTGCAACTGATAGTGCCCCCGCGCGTGGTGTAGGAGCGTCGACCTTCGGAGAGGTCCGGGT
>NZ_JAAGOU010000097.1:0-1196 GCF_010500775.1 Salipiger sp. PrR002 | reverse complement strand
GCAGGTTCACTTTTTCGGGAACCCTCCAGCGCTGGAAGGCCGTTGAGACTGAAAGCGACAAGCATGGAGGTGCCGATGACCTATTCCCGTTTCGCCCTCATGATCCTCGCCTCGACGGTGATCATGTTCGGGCTGATGTATCTCAACACCTACGCTTTCGAGCATGTCTTCTTCAGCGAGACCCGCGTCTATATGGCGATCGTCATGGGAGCGACTATGGCGTTCGTGATGCTCGCCTTCATGGCGGCGATGTATCCCAGTCGGGCAGTCAATATCGCCATCTTCGCGGGCAGCATCGTCGTCTTCGCCGGCGCGCTCTGGCTGGTGCGCAGCCAGGTGACCGTGAATGGCGCAAGCTACATGCGGGCGATGATCCCCCACCATTCGATCGCTATCATGACCTCCGAGCGGGCCGGCATCGAGGACGCAAGGGTGCGCAAACTCGCCGACGGCATTGCCACGGCCCAGAAGAAGGAGATCGCTGAAATGCGCGCGTTGATCGCCGATGTCTCCGCCGGAAACGTGGTGGGCGAGGTTTACGAGGACCCGCCCGCGCAGCAAGGCACGCTGCAGGATGCGCTCAGCAACACGCTCCTGTCGACGCTCGATCCGGCACCGCTGACCCCCGAAGAGGCAGGGGATGCGTTGCCCGAGGGTGAGACTTGCTCCTTCCGCCGTACCCGCACCGAAGACCCGGTGCTGATAGCCGCCGCCGATGGCAGCGCAGCCGTCACCAAGCTCAACGGCGTCATTCTGCCGCTGGGTGCAGGCGACACCGAAAGCAGCTACAGCACCGAGGGGCTCCAGATGGCGGTCGAGCCGGTCGATGCGCCGCGCTCAGACAGCCAGCTGACCTTCCGACTTACCCCCGGCCCCGAGGCGATCTACCGCGGATTCTGGTCCTGCAGCGGCTAAGGTCTCGTTGCCACGCCTTCCATCGCGCTGCTCCTAATCGGACTCGGAAGCGGGAACATCCGCAGGACAAAGGGTTTGGCTCCCATTGCGTGGGGGCCACCCACACCTTTCACGCGTCCGCAGGAACGGAAAGCCCGAACCGGCGACCGGGTGGCAGAAAGTTGCCTGACGGAAAAGTGTTTCAGGCTGACAGCGCGCGGCACTTGCTATGAGAGCACCGCGATGCGTAACTCTCGCCCATGCTGGAAAAGATTCGAGTCATTTTGATCTTTTGTGCCGTG
>NZ_JAAGOU010000096.1:0-1203 GCF_010500775.1 Salipiger sp. PrR002 | reverse complement strand
GCCGTCGCTCTAGCCGCCCTCGTCATCTACTGGTTATGAATCCTGACCCTAAGATAAAAACATCCGACGACGGCGTTGCCACGAATTCTGGCCCAAGACATCAAACACACTCCAATAGCAAAAAGGTTGACCGCCTAGGCATTCATGTTGCACGCTACTCGCGTTTGGGTAGTGCTGCGATTCAAGGGCAAAAACGGCAAACGATCGAAGTTAGTGAGAGTACAGCTGTCTAAAATTACCGTGTCAGCATCTATTCGAATCGTCACCGCTTGAGGTGCTCACTTTTACGCGGCTGGGAACAGTTGTCTAAGTTCCCGATGCCAATTGCATTGTGCTGGTCGCCAAGCCAGCTTTTGGGGGCGGAAATTGATTAGATTATTATTATTGTCGATATTTCTGTTGGTCGCGGCTTGTGAGTCCGCTCAAGTTATAATGTCACGAGCATACACCGAAAAGGGATTGCTCAACATCAATAATGTCCGACTAGGGTATGTTTGGATTTGGGATCGTTCCTCCGATCAAATCCAGCGCGTGGATATTATTTCACCGCAGCCTTCAAACAAATTCTCCGACCAAACAGGTTTCGACACATCCGTGTCTTTCGAGACAGGAGCCAAGTTCAATGGCAACGTCACACTCACCGCCGCAGAAATCAGCGCGCTGGAAGCCGAGGTATCGAGAAGGTCGGTTCTAAAGACAGAGAATCTTCGGACCGAAGCTTTTCGCAGTCCCGTGCAAGGTCTCATAGAAGCCCTGAACGGTGACCCTGACAAGTTCATTGCATCTTTACAACTGATGGATGTGATAAACTCTAATGGAGAAAAACTTTACGTGGTCGCTGATGAGGTTGGCTTCTCAGAGTTCACCGAGCTTTCCATTGATGGGAAAGCTGCATTGGGAACTGAGTTTGAAGCCAACAGTGTAAAAGCTAACCTGAAGTTTGAGGTCATTGACGCCGGAAAGCTTGAGTTCCAAGGAAGGGACGGTGGCCTGGCACCGACGTTCTTTCGGTTTTCGATCATCAGACCGAGTTTAGGGTCAGACAATAACCCAAAGTTTCGTACAGAGACAACGGCGGCACTTTCCGATTTTCTTGAACTTGTAAAGCAAGGCAAATTTTAAAAAGGTATGAAACATAACGGACACACTCGGCTCAGGATGCATTGATTTCGCGGGAACAGCATGATTCACGGCTTTGAAAAC
>NZ_JAAGOU010000095.1:0-1245 GCF_010500775.1 Salipiger sp. PrR002 | reverse complement strand
GAAAAAGGGCCGCCCTGAGGCGGCCCTTTCCCGATCTGCTGCCCGGCGTAGGTGCCGGGCGCGCATTCATCACTCGAGGATTTTCGAGACGACGCCCGAACCCACGGTCCGGCCACCTTCACGGATGGCGAAACGCAGGCCGTCTTCCATCGCGATCGGTGCGATCAGCTCGACGGTGAACTTCAGGTTGTCGCCCGGCATGACCATCTCGGTGCCCTCGGGGAGGGTCACGGTGCCGGTCACGTCGGTGGTGCGGAAGTAGAACTGCGGACGGTAGTTCGCGAAGAACGGCGTGTGACGGCCACCTTCTTCCTTGGTCAGGATGTAGACCTCACACTCGAACTTGGTGTGCGGCTTCACCGAACCCGGCTTACACAGAACCTGACCACGCTCAACGCCTTCACGGTCGATGCCGCGCAGCAGGGCGCCGATGTTGTCGCCTGCTTCACCGCGGTCGAGCAGCTTGCGGAACATTTCCACACCGGTACAGGTGGTTTTCTTGGTGTCGCGGATGCCGACGATTTCCAGTTCGTCGCCGACGTTCACAACGCCACGCTCCACACGGCCGGTCACAACGGTGCCGCGGCCCGAGATCGAGAACACGTCTTCGATCGGCATCAGGAACGGCTGGTCAACGGCACGCTCCGGCTGCGGGATGTACTCGTCCACAGCAGCCATCAGTTCCTTGATCTTCTCTTCGCCGATTTCCGGATCGCGGCCTTCCATTGCGGCCAGAGCCGAGCCTGCGATGATCGGAATGTCGTCGCCCGGGAAGTCGTACTCGGACAGCAGCTCGCGGACTTCCATTTCCACCAGCTCGAGCAGTTCCGGATCGTCCACCTGGTCGACCTTGTTCAGGAACACGACCATGGCGGGGATACCCACCTGGCGGCCCAGAAGGATGTGCTCGCGGGTCTGCGGCATCGGGCCGTCAGCTGCGTTCACAACCAGGATCGCGCCGTCCATCTGCGCCGCGCCGGTGATCATGTTCTTCACGTAGTCGGCGTGACCGGGGCAGTCCACGTGTGCGTAGTGGCGTGCTTCGGTCTCGTATTCCACGTGCGCGGTCGAGATCGTGATGCCGCGTGCTTTTTCTTCCGGCGCGCCGTCGATCTGGTCGTACGCACGGAAGTCACCGAAGTATTTGGTGATCGCTGCGGTCAGCGTGGTTTTGCCGTGGTCAACGTGACCGATCGTGCCGATGTTGCAGTGCGGTTTGCCGCGCTCAAACTTTTCCTTTGCCAT
>NZ_JAAGOU010000094.1:0-1333 GCF_010500775.1 Salipiger sp. PrR002 | reverse complement strand
TGGCCGGGCAGAAGGCATGCGAATTCGAAGGTGCCGGGTTCGCCGAAGGTCCAGAGGATCTCGGCCTCCTGGCCCGGCTCAAGGCGGACGGAGTTGGGATCGTCGTGCTCCATCTCCGGGAACTTCGCCATAAGTTCCTTGTGCTCAGCATTGGCTGCGGCGGTGTCCATGACGAACTCATGGACTTCTTCGCCGGCGTTGATGATGTGCAGACGCACGGTCTCGCCAGCGGCAAAGTCGAGTTCCTTCTTGTCGAAGACGTAGACGGAGTCCGCGTCGTAGTCCTCGTTCATCACGATCTCGACCGTGCGCGTGGGCTCGCCTTCGGCGGTCGAACCAAGCGCCATGGCGTGGCCCTTCATCGGGCCATGATCGTCGTCGTGACCACCGGCGTGCTGCCCGGCAGCCGATGCGAAGGTGGGCGCGAGCAGGGTCGCGAGTGTGAGTAGTGCTTTCTTCATGAGCTTTGGTCCTCCTGTGCTCGAATAAGTCAGCCCTGCCTCACGCCGCCGCGCGGCGTGAGAAGGGTTTTGGGGCTGGTGTTGGATGCGTGGTCCGGAAGTTCGCCGGTCCATTCGTAGGCCTGCGTGCCGGGGGGATTCTCGTACCAGCCGGGATCGCTGTAATCGCCTGCCTCGATCCCCTCGCGCACCTTCATCACGGTGAACATGCCGCCCATCTCAAGCGGCCCGTGAGGTCCCCAACCGGTCATCATGGGGATGGTGTTTTCGGGAATTTCCATGGACATCTCGCCCATGTCCGCCATGCCCGCGGTGCCCATCGGCATGTAGCCGGGCTGCTGGCGGCGCACCATTTCCGTCAGCCGTCGCTTGTCGGCGCCGATGACGGTCGGAAGCTCATGTCCCATCGCGTTCATCGTGTGGTGCGACTTGTGGCAATGCAGTGCCCAATCGCCCTCATGCACGGCGTCGAACTCATAGGCGCGCATGGCGCCGACGGGGATGTCGATGGTCACCTCGGGCCAGCGGGCTTCGGGGCGTACCCAACCGCCATCCGTACAGGTGACTTCGAAATCGTAGCCGTGCATGTGGACCGGGTGATTGGTCATCGTGAGGTTCCCCACGCGCACGCGCACCCGGTCGCCTTTCGCCGCGACCAGCGGGTCGATGTCGGGGAAAATCCGGCTGTTAAAAGTCCAGAGATTGAAATCCGTCATCTCGGCCACGCGCGGGATATAGGTCCCGGGATCGATGTCGTAGGCCGCCAGAAGGAAGGCAAAATCCCTGTCGACAGGCATGAACTCGGGATCGCGCGGGTGGACGATGAAAAGCCCCATCATCCCCATCGCCATCTGCACCATCTCGTCGGCGTG
>NZ_JAAGOU010000093.1:0-1366 GCF_010500775.1 Salipiger sp. PrR002 | reverse complement strand
AGGAGCCGAGATCGAAAAGCATGGGAGGCACCCGGATAAACGCCGCGCTGGAAAGGCGCCGTCGGCAAGGCGCAGGTGGCGCGGGCTCTGGGCCCGCCGCACCCTCTTTGTGACGATCGAGCATGCCACCGATTGAAGTGCGCGAGAATAGGGATATTCAAACCTCGCTCGGCCGTGACCCAGGGCAACCTTTTGCGGGGGTATATGTCCTCGTCCGTGCCGCTTTGGTCAGCGCCTCGGTCGAATAGTAGCCATGCAAATCAACCCGCGAAGAGCGATCGCTCCGGCGCGTCCCTTGAATTTGCCTGATTTTTACGGACGACAAGAACTGTTTTCACTCTACCTTGTGCGCTCTGGAAGGTCCTAGTCGAACTTTCCAACCAAAACCGCAGTCGGGGGCTCTATGCCGCCTTCCGGCGATCCTGGACCGACGAATGGAGGAGACATCATGGCACAACCTAAAATCGCAGTAATCTTCTACTCGACCTACGGAACCAATCACCAAGTCGCTCTTACGGCCGCTGCGGCCGCCAAGGAGGCAGGCGCTGACGTGCGGCTACTCCGCGTCCGAGAGACTGCGCCCAAAGAGGTCGTGAACAGCCAGGAGGCGTGGCAGGCACAAGCTGAGAAAATGGCGGACCTTCCGGTGGTCACCCCGGATGACATGGTCTGGGCCGACGGTTACTTTTTCAGCGCTCCCACGCGCTACGGCCAGTCCGCCTCGCAGCTTCGAGCGTTCATCGACACGCTCGGTGGCGTCTGGTCGGAGGGTAAGCTCGCAGGCAAGGCAATCACCGCGACCACAAGCGCCCAGAACCCGCATGGAGGCCAAGAGGCCACCACTTTGGGACTGTATACCTCAGCAATGCACTGGGGCGCGATTATTGTGCCTCCAGGCTACACCAGCGATGTCATCTACGCATCGGGTGGGAATCCGTATGGCTACTCTGCCGAAGCAGGAAAATTCGATGACACGGGCAAAGCATCAGTCGCCCACCAAGCAAAGCGTTTGGTAGATGTGACCAAAAAGCTGATTGCGTAGCGAAAATTGCGCGATATCCTGTTGCCGTCGGCACTCGCCGCTGCATGCCTAATCCGATACCGAAGGCCTTCGCGCAGCGGCTGCGCGCCGCCGGAAAGCCGCACACCCTCATCGTAAATGCGATCACGCACGAGCTCGCCACATTCACTTATGCTTCTTGCACGGCGCAACGGTGTGCGGAGGAGACGAGTTGGTGTAACCTCCCGCCCATCCTAGCCTTGATCGGAGGTGCTGACGTCAAGCCGCTTGGGATGCAGCACGACGCGTGCGTCCATCGGAACCTGGTCATAAAGCTGGGTGATCTGGTCGTTTATCAGGCCAGCA
>NZ_JAAGOU010000092.1:0-1368 GCF_010500775.1 Salipiger sp. PrR002 | reverse complement strand
ACGATATTGCCGAAGGCCACATCCCCCTGCCGCTTCAGCGCGGCGATCACCGAAGTCACAAGCTCTGGCATCGACGTGCCGACCGCAACGATGGTCAGGCCGATCACCGTCTCACCGATGCCGAAGGCACGTGCCAGGGCGACCGCCCCATCGACCAGCAACGCACCGCCGAACACCACGAGGCCAAGCCCGGCAAGAGCAAGCAGCAGCGGCAGGATCAGCCCCCGGCGACGTGAGGGGGCGCCAAGGCCGGGATCGGCCTGGAGAAGGGCCGCGCTCTTGTCGTGGATCGCGCCGTGTTCGCCCGTTGTGCGCTCCTGCCGGATGACCATGACAATATAGGCGACCAGACCCACGACAAAACCCGCACCGAGAAGGCGCCCCATGGGCAGCGCGAGCGCGAGCGCCGCGAAGAGCGTCGCCACCCCGAGCATCAGCGCCGCATCACGCCGGAGCGCAGCCTCGGCAACGATCACCGGGCAGATCAACGCCGAGATGCCGCCGATCAGCAGGATGTTGGCAATGTTGGAGCCCACGATATTGCCATAGGCAATGCCGGGCGAGCCGCTGAGCCCGGCCTGCACCGAGGTCACAAGCTCCGGCATCGAGGTTCCGAAGCCGACAAGCGTGAGGCCGATGACGAGAGGTGAGACACCCAGCCGCTCCGCGGCCTGCACCGCTCCCCGCACCAGCAACTCGCCGCCAGCAACCAGCAACACAAACCCCGCGATGAGCGGCAGCCAAGTCTCGACCATGTTGAACTCCGACGCCGACCAGCCGGCTCATCGCGGGTGGAAGTGGCGATGCCTGCGATCGCCTTCAAGGGCTTGGAAGTCGGCTCGTGGAGAAATTCAAACGTGTCGGTCTTACGTCCATCACAAAACTGCGGCGGCCCAGTCCGTGAGTTCTGAACATCAAGCTGGCAGCACTCGACCAAGATAGTGCCATGCTGACATTTCAAGAGGCCTTGGGAAGGCCCAATTCAGGTTGAGAGTACAGAAGCCGCGAAATACCCGAGCGCCTACAAGTCTTGGACGGAGTCGAGTCGTCATGCGGTGCTGGAGTAGTGATCTCGTGATGCACGGGGGAGGCCGCCCAGAAAATCCAATTGCGACAGGTCCGCTGGCGTCCAAATCAAGCGGTGGCCGCGAATGCGCTACTGAGCTAGGGCAGGTAGTTCGCCCGCGAAGGTGCGGACAGAATAATTATCATGATCGGCAAAATGATCGACAAAGTGGGGCAGGGCCGAGCACTGCTTCGGCGCAAAGTGAGGAGCAGGCTGTAGTTGTTGCTAGGCCGGCTGCGACGGAGTGTTGGATAGTGCCCCCGCGCGTGGTGTAGGAGCGTCGACCTTCGGAGAGGTCCGGG
>NZ_JAAGOU010000091.1:0-1376 GCF_010500775.1 Salipiger sp. PrR002 | reverse complement strand
GATAGTGCCCCCGCGCGTGGTGTAGGAGCGTCGACCTTCGGAGAGGTCCGGGTCTGATCAGGATGCCACGGCGGGCAACCTGACGGTGGGATTGTCGGTGACGCGGGCCAGGGTTTCAAGGCTCATGTATCGCCGCGCCACTGCCCATTCATCGTTGGTTTCGAGCATCAGAGCGCCGACGAGGCGGATGATGGCGGCGTCGTTCGGGAAGATCCCGATGACATCCGCACGTCGCTTTACCTCTCGGTTCACCCGCTCCAGCGGGTTGGTCGAAGCGATCTGGGTCCAGTGCTCTCGAGGGAACGACATGTAGGCCAACACATCGTCGCGGGAGTTGTCCATCAGGGCGCCGAGCTTGGGCTGTTTCTCCCGAAGGGCGTCCGCCACGACGGCCCACTGGTTCTCGGCGTCGGCCTTGCTTTCCTGGGCGAAGACCGTCTTCAACATCGCCGCCACTGCCGTGCGCTGTTTCGCAGGGGCATGCGCCAGGGCATTGCGCATCCAGTGGATGCGGCAGCGCTGATGAGTGGCGTTGAAGACCCGGCGTGCGGCGGCCCGCAGGCCCTTGTGGTCGTCGGCGATGACCAGCTTGACGCCACGCAGGCCCCGGTCGGCGAGGCTGCGCAGGAAATCAGCCCAGAACACCTCCGCCTCGGATGGACCGGTTGCGACACCCAGAACCTCGCGCTTGCCGTCCTCGTTGACCGCCACCGCGAGTATCACCGCCTTGCTGATGATGCGCCCGCCCTCCCTGACCTTCAGGTATGTGGCGTCCAACCACAGGTAGGGCCACGCGCCTTCAAGCGGCCGCGACAGGAAGGCGTCGACCCGCTCGTCGATTTCCATGCACAACCGGCTGACTTGGCTCTTAGACATGCCGCCAGCTCCCATGGCCTTCACCAGGTCATCCACGGACCGCGTGGAGATGCCGTGAACGTAAGCCTCCTGGATCACCGCCACCAATGCCTTCTCGGCTGTCCGCCGCGGTTCAAGGAAGCTGGGGAAATAGCTGCCCTTGCGCAGCTTCGGGATCTCTAGCGCGATCCGGCCGGCACGCGTATCCCAATCCCGCTCCCGGTATCCATTCCGCTGGGCCTCTCGCATTGGCGAGCGCGTGCCCTTGGCCGCGCCGGTCCGCGCTTCGATCTCGGCCTCCATGATGCGCTCGGCTGCAAAGGCCAGCATCTCGCGCACGAGATCGCCATCAGCCTGCTTCTCAACCAGCTCCATCAGAGCCATTCTGTCGTCGGTCATCGTCATCTCCGTCTCAGGTTTCAGGTGTCGCAACCCAAACCTACTCCGAAGATCGACGATGACCGCCAGCCTCGCGATCAGCGACGCTCACGGCTTCCTACACCACGCCGCGGGGCACTATC
>NZ_JAAGOU010000090.1:0-1426 GCF_010500775.1 Salipiger sp. PrR002 | reverse complement strand
ATTGAAGAAGCGCTCACCCGTTTTCCGGTGATTGAGACCGTCATGATGCGACGAAACACTTACAAGGAGATGGATCAGAAGGGGCTTCTCCACGCCTTGGCGCTGGAAAAGCAATCCGATCCGAACCCCCTTATGCGTCCACATGTACGTCATGTCGTCGAGGCGCTTGAGGAGGCGACGGACATTCTCAACAACATTCTTGCTGCGTGAGGACAGTCGATTGCGCAAGAAGATCCCGACCATCACTAGGCCCGACCCAGCCTACGCCGCCACCCTGCAACAGGGTGACCGCGAGGTTCCCGAGAAGGAGGAAGAGGTACAGGTCACAGCAACAAAGACAGGCACCCCAGTCGCTGACGTTGGCGCTGATCGGCACGAGTCAGAGCGTGCGCCGAAAAGTGCCGTGGCGCCGCACCAAGTCACCGCGGAAAGCTCTGACCCGCATACCAGCCTGAGAGCTCCCGTTTCGGCACGAGCTTTGAGCCCGACCCGGAAGATCGACATCAGGGTCAACGCACTCGAACGACAGGAAGCAGCGCTGGAAACTTGTGGTGTTGAGCCGGCACATGTGGTGCGTGCCGCCCTGCGCCGTGCAGTCAAAGGCTGGCAACTGTCGCCGGTCTTCGCGCCAATTGCTGAGGAGCGGCGCACTCGAAACACGCAGTGGCAGGCCCGGACATCACTGGCAGTCGATGCGGCCAGCCTGGGTATGCTCCTTCGGGACCACGACCCCCTCGACGTCTTGAGTAAATGGGCTCTGATCCGCGGCCAAGTGGAACCACGCATATGGGGCGAGATCGACAAAATCTTGGAAGAAATTGCCGTTCGCGCTGCATCGCCGCATGAGCAGCACACACCGTAAGAGATCTATCTGAAAAGATAACTTGCATTTCGCCGGTGGATTTTCGCCCAACGGCAGAAGCTCGCCTTGCAGTTGCGGAAAACGTGGCGCTATTGAGCGTCATATAGATTTTCAGACCTCAGTGGTGACGAGTTACGAGGTCCATTTAGGAGGAACGCATTATGAACACGAAGCCCCGCCTGACTGGCGAACCGATCATGCGCATCCTCTGCAAGACATCTGAAAATCTGGTTGGCTACCTGTACCAATGGAACAATGGCGACGTGCAGCCTGCCTGGTTCGACGGCGCCATGGCGGACGTTCGCTATGAACCATTCATTCAAGCGACGGAACAGAACCCAGTCGATCCGAAGACCCCCAGACCGCGTCAGCAAGATCTGACGCACCTTGAAAAGGCCTAGCTCAAGGCCTCGCGTCGGTTTGTGGGTCATCCCATCCCGCAGGTCCTTTGAGCGATAGAGTTGACTTCTATGCCTCAAAAGTGATCTATCTGTGAGTTATAGAAAGGATATCTATAACTCATGGCTTGGAACTGGACGCTGCCTGATTGGCCGGATTTCCGGT
>NZ_JAAGOU010000089.1:0-1531 GCF_010500775.1 Salipiger sp. PrR002 | reverse complement strand
GCAAAGCTAAAATGTCACCCATGAACAATTCAGGAATGTCACTCTCCCCGCAAAACGATGCGAGGATGAGCGGACGTGGGATGGCTGATTATGAGCGAGCGCGAGTTGAACCGTGTGGAGGTTCTGGCGCAGGTCGATGACGGTCGACTGACCGTGGACAACGCGGCGAACATGCTAGAGCTGACGCGTCGGCAGATCTTCAGGCTGTTGAAGCGATACCGCCAGGATGGCGCGGCCGCGATCCGTCATAAGGCGCGCGGGAAGCCTCCGAACAACCACATCCACAAAGCCAAGCGCGACTACGCGTTGAGCCTGATCAAGGAGAGCTACGCAGATTTCGGCCCGACATTGGCGACGGAGATGCTGGCCGAACACCACGGGTTTAAGGTCTCGCGCGAGACCGTCCGCAAGTGGATGCAGGAAGACGGCATCTGGCTATCGCGCAAACAACGCCGGACCTTTCATCAGCCGCGGTTGCGCCGAGAGTGCTTTGGTGAGCTGGTTCAGATCGACGGCTCGGATCACCGCTGGTTCGAAGATCGCGGCGATCCCTGCACCCTGCTTGTCTTCATTGATGATGCGACCAGTAGGCTGATGGAACTGCGGTTTGTCACCGCCGAGAGCACCTTCAGCTACTTCGAGGCTCTGGAAAGCTACCTGCTGAAGCATGGCCGACCCGTTGCATTTTACAGCGACAAACACTCGGTGTTCAGGGTTCCCAAACCGAACGAGCACATGACGGGCATGACGCAGTTCGGGCGGGCCTTGGCCGAGTTGAACATCGAGATCATCTGCGCCAATTCCTCCCAAGCCAAAGGTCGCGTCGAGCGCGCGAACCGGACGCTGCAAGACCGGCTGGTCAAGGAGTTGCGCATCGCGGGCGTCTCGAACATGGAAGACGGCAACGCGTTCCTTTCTGGTTTCGTTAACCGCTACAACGCCAAGTTTTCAAAGGCCCCGGCCAAGCCCGACAATCTGCACCGCGCCTTGAACATCGCGCCGGACCGCCTCGCCGAAGTCTTCTGCCTGCGCGACAAACGCTATGTTGCCAGGGATTTAACTCTGAAGTACGACCGCAAGCGCATCCGGCTGGAGGTCAACGATCTGACGCGTGGGCTCGTTGGCAAATACGTGGATGTCTACGAGATGCCCGACGGGCGCATCCAAGTCCGCGCCAAAGGCGTCGCCCTACCCTGCAGCATCTTTGATCCACACCAGCAGCGCGTCACACACGCCGCCATTACCGAGAACAAACACCTGAGCGCAGTTCTGGCACATATCAAAGCGCAGCAGGATAAGGAGCGCATGCCGCCGAAGGTCAAACCTGTGAGCGCGAAGAACAATTACGAAAAGAACGGACGCCGGAACACTGGCTGGAATACTTTGGCCGATCGCAAGCGTATCGCAGAAAGCAAAGCCAGTCAGGGCTGCGATAGCTGAGGTCTCCGCCCTGTCAGGCTTTGCTCACGTCATGCCGCCTGATGACATTCCTGCTTTGCAGACGCGGTGACATTTCAACTTGGTTGCAACA